>JACPSU010000168.1 GCA_016193105.1 Deltaproteobacteria bacterium
CACAAGCCAAGATATTATCCAGGTACAATCTGCAGCAATTTCAAAAGAAGCATTAGGAAAAGACAAAAGGATCCCCTCTTGCACCAAGGGAAATTTGAAAAAAGAAAATATAGTTTGGCTCATCCGAGCAATTTCGATTTGAAGAAGTCCAGAAAGTTCCGAAAGATAGGGCAAAGGAACCGCTAACAAAAAATATCCTAAAGGGAATGAAAACTTTTTCCAAAGTTTGAGCTCAAAAAATAAAAAGTGCAGCGTTAAAAGCCACGACACCAGAGCCACCCCTCCAAACCACGGAAGCCTGGTTTGGATCCCCATGACAAAAAAAATAATAAAAATAAGAAAGGCCGTTATCGCCGCCCGGATACTGGTACGATGAAGGGGGAAAAGAGCAGCAGTACGTAAAGAACCTAAAAATCTTCCATAGAGAAGCACACTTAAAAGGACAATCCAAAACCCATGTTTATAAAAAGGATCAAGCCCCCAGGTCACCCACAGATAGTGAAAAAGAGAGCCAAATAGGACAACTGTAATCACTCCACTCAAAAGACTTGCGATTGTTCCTGCGACAACCTTTTGTGTGGAGTGATTAAAGCTTACCATAATCTCCTTCTATAGAGTAAGAGCCCGAATCCTAAGACCAGAAATCCGCTTCCAAACATCACGTCTCCTGGCATCTCAGGTGCTCCGGGAGGTGAAGCAACACCTCGGCCCCGATCGGAAGCCCCTCCTCGGCCGTTATTACCGGCCGTAGGGCTACTGACTCCGGATCGGTCACTACTGTTGCCGTGCCCACCCCAGCTAATGCGGAGCATCACCAACCCAGATCCTGATGTAGATCCTTGTACACGATTGGTATCTACTCCAGCTGCTCCAGAACCCACCCCTAAAATCGTAATGGCATTGGGTTCTCGAGTAACTTGAGCTCCTCCGGTTGCGACTCCTTGAGCGCTTCCGGAACCTAAGGCGCACGCTGAACTATCAGATCTTGTTTGGGTAGCTTGAGCCACACCACTTCCCGTGGCAAGACCCGTTACCGTCACACGATCATCGGCCCTGGCCAGCCCTGAAAGAGCCAGCGTCCCCACCATGATCACTCCTAAAAGAAGCGATAGGTTAAATATCGTTTTCATCGCTTCTCACCTCCTTTTTTACTTCTCGGGTCAGCGACCCGTATGTCAATCTGAATCACCGCTACTACAGGATAAAGCCACTGAAGCAGAGGGTCGATCGACCATGTTAGACCATTTTGCGATTCAATTTGAAACTTACCAATTTCAAAATGGTCAATGTCCCATCTCCAACCACTGGAGCTGTCCCAATCATCTTTCCCACTGAGGGTTATCCCATTTAAAAGATTGGAACTCCCATTTCCTAAAATTCCATTTCCCCCCATCACAGACATCCATCCTACTTGTCCCTGAACTTTATTTTCTTTCAATATCTGCACTTTATAAATTTCTCCTGGCTTAAGCCGTGCCATTCCTGCCTGAATCCCCACATATCGCTTAGGCACTTTTGGATTTTCATAAATCGCAATCACACCATATCCTCCAAATCGATCCGCTTGAGTCTCCGCATCCCCCACCTTATAAATTCCTTCTTTTTTTAAAACGCTTGTCACGTCCACAACTCCTGTATAGGCTTTTTGTTGCCCTTGGGTCGACGACCCTTCTTCTTCCACCGTATAAAATCGATCCGGTGTCATCTTTAAAAGCTTTCTCCCCTCTGGAAACGTAAGCGCAATATTTTTAGCCCCTTTTTCTATCACCGCTTCTGCCACGTACCCACTCCACACCAGATAGGCTTTTTTCACTTTCACCCCTTTGGGAGGCTTCCATAAAAACGCATTTTCACTTTTCTTTTGCGCCTTCTCTAAAATACTGGCTCCTATAATTTCATATTCCAAGGGGCCTACCGCTTCATACACTGTTTCAAAAAAAGGCGTTCGATCTTGCGTCTCTGTTTGTTTAAGCTCCAATGCAAAAACAGGATTCCAAATAATGAGTCCAAAAAAAATGAGCTTTGGGTCAATGACCCTTAGGAGCTTCCGCACACGTACCACTTTATTCCACACTCTTAGGGTACCTCCACTCTCATCAAAAAACAATGAATTTTCAGTGAGGTTCTCATTAAAGTTTCATTAAAATTTATTACTTTTTATTTTATCTGGGGGTACTTCCCTCGAATAGCATCCCAATCTAAAATAAAGGTTACATAATTTCTAAAAGACCAAAACTTTTCAGGATCCACCCCTTTATTAAATTGATACGTAGTATCCGTATTAAAAATAATCCAATCCTTCAGAGGAAAAGACGCAAAGAGTTCAAGATAGTTTTTGTTCGTCACTCCAAAGTTTTCGCTGTGATTTTCAGAATTGAGTCGATAAAATACCTCTAAAAGAAGAGTGTCCTTCAAAAATCGATCGGTCAAGCGGGCTGTTGCTGAATGAATGGTCACATTCGGACGAATCAGACGCTCAGATTCGTATCCAAGCTCTAATTGTTTGAAAAAAGGAAGCCTGTAATTGACCACCCCTTTCCAGTCATTTCTACTTCTTCTTCTGCCTTGATAATCTTGGTAAAAAAAACTTCCAATGAGAGATAAATTTTCCGTAAAATCATAGCTTGAAGAAATTCCATAGGTTAAAAGAGAATCTACATCTAAAGACTGAAGGATTTTAACATCAGGCTCTCTAGAAAAAGAAACAACAGACAAAAACGGTCCTTTTTCATATCTCAACAAAGAATACCCAGCTGAAAACAAATGATGATCTTCAAAAGCATAAAATTCCGGGCGACTATCAAAAAGCTCTTGATCATATCGACCTGAAAAAAGTAACTGATCCTTCCACAAGGGGTAGTCCAACCGAACAGAACCCATTTTTTCGTTATACACATAGTCTCTCAGAGCCGCATTTTTATCCCAACGGCTGTATTGTGCTTGTTGATACCTGAGCTCAATAGCCTTACCCAAGGCAAACTTATACATCCCTTCATTTGAAAGCACATGGACATATTCTTTTGTTAAAAGTTCTTTGGTAAGCGCATCTCTACTGGTGTTTATAAAATGATTGTATCGGCTCGTAAATGTTGGGGCTTTTAAAAGATTCACCCGCTTTAATCCTTGGATGGACTCCACATAGCCAGGATCAATCTGTAAGCTTCTCTTATAATGATAAATGGATTTGTCCCACATTCCATTAAAATAATAGAGTTGCCCCAAGCCGGCCCAAGCTCCTGCACTTTGAGGGTTAATCTCAATGGCTTTTTTTAAAGTCTTTTCCGCCTCTTCCATTTTATTTTGCCAACTATACACACGTCCCAAGGCGATATAGTTTTCAATATCTCGTTCTTGCAACGTAATAGCCTTCTTAAAGGCATTGGCCGCAGAATCCACTTGAGCGGTGTGGCTATATAAAAGCCCCAAATGCGCTTGAATATCCCCCCGCTCAGGTGCAAGCTTGGCTGCTTTTTCATACCAATGAATACTTTGCTTAATGGCTCCGAGTTGCCCATACATATATCCAATCGAAAGCTGGCTATCGACGTCTTTAGGCTGAATCTCTAAAATTTTTAATTCTACCTCAATCCCCTTCGTATAGCGCTCACCCCATTTATAGGTATTAGCTAATCCCCTGAGGACTTCCACATCCTTGGGATTTTTAGCTAAAAGTT
Source organism: Deltaproteobacteria bacterium (assembly GCA_016193105.1). Classification (GTDB taxonomy): domain Bacteria; phylum Bdellovibrionota; class JACOXK01; order 2-02-FULL-40-11; family 2-02-FULL-40-11; genus JACPST01. The sequence continues at coordinate 3,675 of JACPSU010000168.1, forward strand.
TTTGATAGGTTGTTTCGCTCTCTTTATATTTTTTATCCCAACTCTGCACACGCCCTAGGCTAACCAAGGCCTCATGATTATCTGGATCTAGTCGTATAACCTGCTTTAAAATCTTAATAGACTCTGCGTGATTACCTTGCCAACTATACACGCGCCCTAACCCTACCAAGGCATCCACATTATCCGGATATTTTTCGATTATTTTTTTATAAATACGAATCGACTCTGGAAATTTCTTCTGCCAAGAATAGACCGTGGCGAGCCCAATCTCTGCTTCCACATTGCCCGGCTGAAGTTTTAACGCTTTTTTATACTGTTCTAGAGATTCATCCAACCGACCACTCCAGCTTAAGGCGCGAGCCAGCTGAATAATCGCTTCTACATTATTGGGATGATTACGAAGCTCTTTTTTATATTTGTCTATTTCTGAGGAGAAGTCTTGACTATGCACACTCTGTAAACAGAGGCTCAAGAGAAGTAAAACTAGGTACGAAATCCTTTGTGCTCGAATTTTTCCCAAGATTTTTTTCCTTTGAGAAAATCTACAAAGCCCTTCGCCTGCCAACACAATAAATACTGCCTATAGCCTATGTTAGAGAAAAGCGCGTAAAATATCAATAATATTATGTTTTTAAGCCCCTTAGAAAAGAAAATATTATAGTTTTCATATTCTGTTTTATATCGTGTACTCACCCACATTCCAATCAGCAGCGTCAAAACAGAAAGCACCATCCCATAGACAATGGCGAGCAAGAAAAACAAAATAAGATAAGCATTGTTCACATATCCTAAAAAATAAAAAAACGGCAAAGTCACATAGCCTGCCAGCTCAAAGAGCGGCCCTAAAAATTCGAAAAAGAATTGATAAGGCATGGCAAAAAGCCCCACTCGACCAAAAAAAGGATTGAGAAGCATTTTTCGATGAAACATCAAAGATTCTGTAAGTCCACGATACCAACGATTGCGCTGTTTGCCCAAGTTCGTATAAACAGCGGGCGCCTCCGTCCAGGCTAAGGGAAAGGGAAGATATTCAATACGCGCATGAAGTTTTTGTTCTTGAATATAGCGATAGAGTCGTACCACAATTTCCATATCCTCACACACCGTATCTGTGGCTCCACAATACCGAAGCCCCACTTCCGTTTTCATATTGCGTGTTAAATATCCTCCGACCTTTAAAAGCAAATCTCGTCTAAAAATTGAAAAAACTCCAGATAATACAATGAGAGAATTAAGTGTGGCCAGCGCTGTTCTCCCAATATTAAAGGAGCGCGCATATTCAACAACTTGAAAAAGCTCAATGGACTTTTTGGGGAGCCCCACTTCGACAACCTTCCCCTTTTCCACTCGACATCCGTTAACAATCCCTACCTGACCTCCCACCCCCACAACTTCATCTGGATGATCTAAAAAAGGGCGCATTCCAATCAAAAGCGCACTTTTATCCATCAGAGAATCTGCATCCATACTACACACATAGGGATGCTGAGACAGATTAATTCCGGCATTCAAGGAATCTGCTTTCCCCCCATTTTTCTTATCAATGAGAAGAACTCGAGAGATATTCGGTTTTTCTTTTTGAAGCGTTTCCAAAGGAAGCTCATACACCCCATACACAGATTCTGTTCCTAAAATCTCTGTGACAGGGGTTGTTAATTTTTGAAATCCAAAATGATTTTTGACTCTCCGAAACGTACTATCGGTCGATCCATCATTAATAATAATGATCTCAAATCGGGGGTACCTCAAATTCATTAAAGACTCCATGCTCTCGATGATGGCATTTTCTTCATTATATGCAGGAACAAGGAACGAAACTGCTGGTAACCCCGGGTGATGATACAAAAGTGTTAGATGAGAAAGCTTTCCTTCTCGGACATATTTTCTAATCTTATAGGCCGCGATAAAAAAAAGCCCTAGGGACAAGGTGTTGTAGATAAAAAGATAGCTTAAAATAAAAATCTGAATGCCATAGACGATAAAAAAAATGACTGTCATGGACCATAATCCATAAGCTCTTTATAGGTCTCATAATAATGAATCGCCATCCCATAAAAGCTTGGCTCTTGAAGAAAGAAATTCACCGTTTCATTGTAAATGGTTATAAAATAATCCTTGGACATCCCTGCAAATGAAAGCTTTGAAGAGAGAACATCAACAGAAATCTCTGTTTTATAAATACGATGCTGATATTTCATTTTAAGATTAGAAATTTCTTGGGTTATTTTTTCTGGCGTATCTTTTAAGTCCTCTCGAAACCGACGAACATAGAGAATTCCCAAGTCTTGATATTGATCAATAAACATAAAAAGCTGTCTAGGATCTGCTGCGATTTTTTCTTTCAGATTGGTTAAATGAGCAAAAAGGGTATGACGAAACACCGCAAAAATTTCATTTGGCAACGGATAGGTCTCAACTCCAATAAGAACTTTTTTCCCGACTTTATTGGCATAGATAATTTCATTTCTGCCATGAACAAGGGTTCCATCTGCTCCAAAAGCTTTGGTTCTGTAATCCATAATGCCCACATTATCGACGATATCAATAATGTGATAGCTGGCAGATTTTTTGATCCCCTTCCAAGTTACTTCAACAGGGGTTAAAAAATCAAAATTGGCTTCCTCATACCAAAAGGGAATATCCACACCAAAAACAAAGTTAGGAAGACCCGATTCTCGAACCATTTTTTGAGATGTTGAGCAGAGCTCTAAATACTGAAGCATCACATCTTCCAAAAGATATCCCCAATACCCTGGAATCAAATAAGGCTCATTGTCATGGTGAATCCCCGTAAAACGTTCTGAGGGGGACACTTTTTTATTATACGCAATAATCGCTCGGATTTGAGCGTAAATTTTTTCATGCCAGGGTTTTAAAGCAAAGCGACTAAATCCATCCAAGGCCTGAATTTCAATCCCTCGCTTAGAAGCCTCTGAAATAAAACTTCGAAGTTCGTCTTCATAACTCAAAATACAGAGATATGATCCATCCGATTTTTTTTGCAGCTTATACTGCAACTGAAAAAAGATTAAATTCACCCCTTCTCGTACACAAAACTTAAAAAATTCTTTTTGCGCCTCTTTATTTTTGAGCTGACGCACCGTATGCCAAATCCACATGGCTTTATATAATTTTTTATCTGACTGTTTTGGAGGTTCTACCTCTGGGGCTTCAGAAACTTGAGCCAAGGGCGAAGTTAAGAATGCAATATCATCAATATAGAGCACCCCCTTAGATTTTTCTCTAAAATTAAGCGTTATATTAGCTAACTTTTTAAAATTAATATTTTTATAAAAATCTTGCCTCAAAGGGATAACAACACGTTGCCATTCCGTCGTGACTCCCTTGGGGAGAAATTTAGAAATATTCCCATAATAGACAGAGTCTTCTGTTTTTTCCCACGAAGCATCGGCCAGCTGAATCGCAGCATCTTCCTTGCCCTTCATCCCTCTAACCCAAAAAGAAAAATGCGTATAAGGCGTAGCATTTAAATAGATCCGTTCTTTGGGAGCTTTTTGAAAATTAAAAAAATGAACCCACGTTCCACAAAATCCTTTGGCTTCTTTTTGATACGTTATTTCTAAAGAACGACCAGACTTGCCTCGACGGATGTGAGAAGAAAGGGTTACAGAAGCTTTGGAGGGAGTTTTTTGAAATTCATTAAAAAATCCAGAAAGATGATTTTCAAGCCCGTTGTCAAAATCTGCCACCTTAGAAACCCCATTGATAACGGGCGCACTCCGACTGGCCAGCGTTAAAGGCTGAATTCCTGAGGCAAAAGATTTTTCAGGCAGGCTTCCATATACCTGCCCCATTTTCCACCCAAATTCTTGCCCAAAATGACCAATGGAAAAGGTTTTAAAATCTGCCATTTGTTTTAACCCATACTCTTTTAAAAGAACAACAACAGGTTCCCAGTTTTGAGCTCCAGACTTTTCAGCCACAGCAACAATATCTTTAAGCTCAATCACCCCTTCAGCAGGCTCATTAAAATCAAAGACCAAGTATTCAGACTGAAAAACATTGAGCCCCTTGGCTCTAAACTCTCGAATAGGAATTCCGGTTTGCTTCCAAGAGGAAATCACTGAATAGGGAAGATATTCTAAAATAGGCCCCACAAATAAAATATCCCCTTCGGCTTGCATCCCTACATTAAAATTCTGGACATCTCTTTCTCCGCGAATGCGAAAAGCCAAAACAGAACTTTTGCTTAGATCCTTTTTTAAAGGAATTTTAATCTGACAGGGATTGCCATTCAGGGTATTAAAAATAATTTTATATAGAGCCCCCCCGGCTTGATCGGGGGATGACAACCTCGGGATAACATTTTGAAGTTCACATTTGGCTTCTTTGGCTCCTTGGGTCAGCGACCCTTCGGCAGGAAGCCCCGGTGCATCCGATCCACCGACGGGGAATTGCTTTTGGATTTCCCATAGGGGATTTTTTTGGGCCCAGAGAGACGGGCCCAAAAAAGATACAAGCAGAAAAAAACTAGCCCAGGATGACTTCAATCTCATATATTCTTCCAGCTGGCATTGCAGGAACTACGTTTCCAGAAATCACTTTTCCATCCACG
>JACPSU010000169.1 GCA_016193105.1 Deltaproteobacteria bacterium
AGAGTGGTGGTCCCTTCGCAGGCAGAGGGGGTAAAAATGGGGGCATCGATTAGCGTAAACCCTTGGCCATCAAAATAATCTCGACAGGCTTTAATGAGTTCACTTCTGATTTTTAGAATCGCATGTTGGCGAGAAGATCTGAGCCACAAGTGGCGTCTGTCCATTAAAAAATCTGTCCCATGCTCTTTAGGAGTGATGGGGTAGTCTTGAGTTTTGTGAATAAGTTCTAAAGATTTTACAGAAAGTTCAAAATTGTTTTTAAATTCTTTTACTGTGCCTTTGACGCGAATGGAGGATTCTTGTGTGAGCTCATCAAAGATTTTAAGCGCATTCTCCTCGCATTCTCCCTGAGAAAGAATGCCTTGGATCATTCCGGTGCCATCTCGAAGAATTAGAAATTTTATTTTTCCACTGGAGCGTTTATTGTAGACCCATCCATGAAGGGTGACTTCTTGGTCTTTGTGAGATGCAATATCAGAAATATAAATACGGTGTTTCACTTCTAAAGGCTCATGCTCCGTAGTTTCTTTAGCGCATCAGGAGCACAACAGAAGAGATCAGCAAAAATGCATAAAACAAAATGTTTAATAAAGGGAATTCAAGCACTTTTTTCATGAGTTCTTTCTCCATGAGTACAAAAATAGATTACAGACTTCCTTGAGAAGTGTCAACTAAATTGCTGTTAATACTGACTTTTTTTTGATTTTTGGGTAAGTAAATGAGAGTCGTCCATGTCGTGAGGAGCCTGGAGAGTGACTTCCTCATCTTCCATGGGGACATCTTTTTGATACTGGCTGGGGTTTTCTTGGGCAATGCTTCGGTCTGCTTCTTGCTCTTCTTGAGCTTCTTCCGGCGCCTCCGCCTCTTCCAGCTGCTTATCTTCCTGAGCAAGCGTGATCAGAGGCAACCCTGCGAAGAGTAGAAGAAGAATGAATTTTAAAATAAGATTCATCATTGAGTCTTTAAAATCAGAGAAAAAACTTGGTCATTCCAATCTCGTCCCCCTTGTTCGCACGCTTGCTGTGCTAGGGCTTTTTTCGCTGCTTCGTCATAACCGCTACACACACTATGATATTGGTAGTCACATTTATGCCTGCCAAAGAAAATTTCTAAATTTGCGCCATGAAGAGTACTTTTAGAATATTGATATTCATTGGAAGAAGAGGAGAGAGGGGGTGTCCAAACATAGGAGCCTGTGCTTCTTTCATACTCTAAAAAACCTAATTCCTTTATAGAATTGGAAGCTGATGTTAAGAGTTTTAAAGTTGCTTTGGGCATGATTTTTCTAATGATTGAACGCTGCATTAGATATCCCCAGACGGTAGGGAAAATACCGCTGCCCGCTATTGCAACGCACCTATTTTGTGTTTCTATTTGGTTAGTCATTTCTTCTACTGGAGCTGGAACACCCGTGAGCGTTATACTTTTAATTTTTACTGTGGAGGCATCTACTTCTTCGATTGAAACATTGGCGGTCATGTTACTGCAAGTCAGTTGACCATAGTCATGACCTTGGACAGCTAATCCTTGGGGATTGCATTCAAGTGCCTTATCACCGGTTGAAGAAGGCGCTGTTGCAGGTGTAGCTGGGAGTAGATTTTGCGTTGGAGGAAGAGCGACAGCAGGTGTTGAGCCGATTCCGCTGGAAGATGAAGTTGTGCCTGTGGTTGAGCGTGAAGATTCTGTTGAAGAGGGGGGGCCGCATTGGGAAAAAAGAGCTGAAAGAGAAAGAATTAAAATGGTAACTGTTTTTTTCATTTTAATGTGCCTGAATTTGTTTATGAAAAACTTCTATTGGGGAAGCATTCGTGTAGATTAGATGTTGTCCACTACGTACTTCATTTTTCCGTTGTGCTTCTAAATTATTAGCATCCTGTCGCATGAGGCTCAGCTCGCCTCTTTGGGCATGCCACTCTCCTTGGTGATAAGAAGCCTGAATGGCAAGAAAAGCTCCATTGAGCGCAATGACTGGTATTTTTATTCGATCTTGCTGAGAAATATCTATTTGATAAATGGCAACATCCCGAGCTTGTTCTTGTCCCCTCGTTCTGGATACTTTGCCAATGTAGAGTAAGCGACCAAGGGGGCTTGCCTCTTCTCCTATTTTTTCATTAAGAGAGATTCCTGCATCTTGAGCTTCATCAAACTTGGCTCGTAATATAATATAATAGTTGATGGCATAAGCACGACCATTTTGTGCATAGATATGATTGTATTCTATCCATCCAAGATGAATATCAGTATCTGTTGTATGAGTTTCGGTATCCCTGGACGTAGCATATTTCTCTTCCCATCCAGCCATAACCACTTTTGTGACCACAAATGCTCCTCCATCTTTTTGTAAGTAAAAATCGGCATATTTGCCTGCGCAATTTCCATCGTAAGAATTAGCACCGAAAAGTGTTCTGGTTTCGATATAATTTTTGAAAACAGTTAATCCGCCCCCTGCCCAATTAGAGGTAGCAGGCCTATCATCGCACCCGAGTGCGATACGTTGTTCTTGCGTAGAATTTAAATCAATAATCCCGGCATTGGCGTTTGTATCCGCTGAGACAGGTACTACAGGTATAACTAGTTGATTTGTGGTTGGTGGCACGACAGGTGTTGAACCAGTGGTGGTTGTTGAGCTTGTGCTTGTGGTTGATCGCGAAGATTCTGTTGAGCTTTGTCGGGGGCCACATTGGATGAAGGTGAGGGCTATGATGAGCACAAAAAAAGATTTGATGTATTTCATTGAAAAGTCCTCATATCCCCCACAAACGTTCAAAATATTAACTTAAGTTTAACATAAAAAAAGAAGGCTTCAAGATTTATCCCTCAGAAAAACGATTAAATTTGGATTAAAAAGGGAGTGGAGGTATAATTA
>JACPSU010000172.1 GCA_016193105.1 Deltaproteobacteria bacterium
ACAGAGATTGTTCCATGCCTTCAAAAAGAAATCATTCAAAAGTGTAATCGCGCATTAAAACCTGTGATTACGGCAACGCAGATGTTAGAATCTATGGTCTTCCATCCCCGTCCAACTCGAGCAGAGGCTTCGGATGTAGCCAATGCTGTTTTAGATGGGTCAGATGCTTTGATGCTTTCATCCGAAACAGCTTCGGGGCAATATCCCTTTGAGACCGTAGCGATGATGGATAAAATTATTCAAGAAGTGGAGCACCATAATTTTCATTTGAATCAAGCCTATTTTGCCCAGCCGCACATTGAAAGAAGAAAAAAAGATGCCTCTTTTGCAGCAAACTCTGATGCTTTGGAACGTGCTGCATGCCAAATTGCTGAGGGAGTCCATGCTAAACTTTTATGTTGTCTGACAGAAGGAGGTAGATCTGCGTTAGAGTTGGCACACGCCAGACCTAGCCAGCCGATTATTGCTTTAACCAATGAACCTACAACTGTCAGAAAACTTTCTTTAGTATGGGGTGTGCGTTCATATCTCATTAAAAATCTTTTTAAGGGTAAGCAGATTTTTAAAAATATTCGGAGCTACTTATTGCAACACAAAATGGTTGAGTTGGGAGATAAAATTGTGATTACGACAGGTAAGTTCACTCATTCCCCGGACACAACCCATATCGTCAAAGCTCATTCCATTTAAACATAGCTAGTTGCCCATCCAAAATATACTCAATGCGAAATTTTGATAAAATTGGACAGTTTTATGGAAAGAAGCCGCGAACCAGCATCGCTTTGGACAGATGTTGAAGCGATGAAATAAGGGCCGCAGTTCGCATATTGACCTTATACTCTTTATGAACAGCAAGTACTTTTTCAAATGTCGTTTCCATAATATTCCATAAGCGATTATGGACTTCTTTTTCATCCCAGAAGAATTTTTGGAGTCCCTGCACCCATTCAAAGTAGGAAACGGTAACCCCTCCAGCGTTAGCGAGAATATCTGGAATGACAAAAATTCCCTTATCAAACAAAATAGGGTCAGCTTCTAGTGTTGTGGGACTATTGGCGCCCTCTGCAAGAATTTTGCATTTAAGCTTTCCGGCATTTTTTTCTGTAATTTGAGATTCAACAGCAGCAGGAATGAGAATATCGCATTTGAGTTCTAGAAGTTCTGTATTCGTGACGGGTTGAGCCTCTGGAAAACCAGCGAGATTTTTTTTAGCGGTTAAATGTTTGTGAATGGCCTCAATGTCTAATCCTTTGGGATTATAGATTCCCCCATTTTCATCACTGACAGCAATAATTTTACAACCAATTTTATCCATTTTTCGTGCGGCAGAATATCCTACTTTTCCATATCCTTGGACAATGACAGTCGTGTCTTTATCCAGAGTCATATTTAAATGTTTAGCCGCAGACATAATGGTATAGGCAACCCCTTGCCCTGTGGAATCCGTGCGCCCTAAAGAACCCCCAATTGAGAGAGGTTTCCCAGTGACTACACCTGGAACCGCAAATCCAATTTCTTGGCTATAGGTATCCATCATCCAGGCCATCGTTTGTTCATCTGTTCCAATATCTGGGGCAGGAATATCTTTGTCTGGGCCAATGATATTGGAAATTTCACTTGTATATCGGCGTGTAAGATTTTGTTTTTCTTGACGAGACATTTGGTTGGGATTGCATCTGACACCTCCTTTGGCTCCTCCCAATGGCAAGCCAAAAAGGGAACACTTTAGGGTCATAAGCATGGCCAGAGCTGCTGTTTCACTGAGGGTGACACTAGGGTGATAGCGCACGCCTCCTTTGCCAGGTCCTAGAGTTAAGCTATGTTGAACGCGATATCCTTCAAAGACCTTAATGCTTTTATCATCCATTCGGACAGGGACTGAAACGATCAGCGCTCGTTTGGGATATTTTAAACGAGCGGCAACATTGGGGTCTAATTTCATCGCCGTGCAGGCAAGATCCAACTGCTTTAAAGCATTCTTGTACAAGGGGCCGGACAAAAGCTCCATATTTAACAGTTCATTATCCATATTATTTCACCTCATGATTCATTGTTTTCTTCAAGTTCAGAAGAGTCTCGTAATTGATACTCTTTCATTTTATTTTGCAGACTTTTTCTACTAATGCCAAGAATTTTTGCTGCGCGAGTTACATTTCCATGCGTTTCTTCTAAAGCTTTTACGATAAGATTTTTTTCAATTTTTTGGGTAGTTTCTTTCACAATTTCTTTAAATGAGCCTTGAGTAGCCATATTTTCTGGAGTAAAAGTCGGAGTTGAAATAGACGTAAGCTGAGAGATTTCGGAAGGGATATCTTCTGGCATTAAAGTGGATTTTTCGCTGAGTAAAATCATGCGCTCTAAAACATTTTCGAGTTGTCGGATATTTCCAGGCCATTGAAATTGTGTGAGAATATTCATTGCTTTTTCATCTAGGGAGATAATTCGTTTCCCAAGTTTTTTGTTATACTTTTGAATGAAAAAGTCAACCAAATGTGAAAAGTCTTCTTTTCTCTCTCGTAAAGGAGGAAGATAAATCGGAACGACATTTAAACGATAAAAGAGATCTTCTCTAAAACTTCCCTTTTTAACTTCTTCAGATAAGTCTTTGTTAGTAGCAGCAATCAAACGGATATTAATTTTAATGGTTTTGACTCCTCCGACACGTTCAATTTCATTTCCTTGAAGGACGCGCAAAAGTTTAGCTTGGAGTTCTAAAGGAATTTCTCCAATTTCATCTAAAAAGAGGGTTCCTTCATGAGCCAATTCAAATCGGCCTAGTTTTGAAGCTATGGCTCCGGTGAAAGCTCCTTTTTCAAATCCAAAAAGTTCACTTTCAATGAGGGGTGCTGGAATGGCAGAGCAATTAATCGTAATAAAAGGCTTTGAAGCTCGAGAACTATTTTCATGCAAGGCTCTAGCTACGAGTTCTTTCCCGGTGCCACTTTCACCTGTGATGAGAATAGTTGAAGGGCTGCTGGCAACTTTTTTAATGAGGATTAAAACCTCTTTCATTTGTGGACTTTGGCTAACCAGTTCTGAATGGATTTCTTTATCGGATGGGTTTTTAGACTTTAATTGATACGTGCTGAGGGCTTTTTTGATGACTTGGATCATTTCTGTTTTATCGAAAGGTTTGGAGATGTAATCAAAGGCCCCCATTTTTAAGGCGGACACCGCAGAATCTACAGTTCCATGCGCAGTGACAATAATGATGGGAATATCTGGATATTGTTTTAAAGAAGCTTCTAGAAAACCCATGCCATCAAGATTGGGCATGCGAAGATCGGTAATGATGGTTTGGAAAGAGTCTTTTTTTAAAAGCGAAAGGGCTTCGACCCCGTCTTTAGCCTCAGAAACGTGAACCCCTTCTTGTTCTAAGAGTGCCTTTAAAACTTTTCGGATATTGGCTTCGTCATCTATCACTAAGATATGAGAATTCATGATTTTTTACTTGGTATGGTGATAATAAATTTTGTTCCTTTCTGCAATGTACTTTCTACTTGAATGGTGCCTCCATGGGCTTTCAGAATTTTTTGGCAAATAGGAAGTCCTAGGCCTGACCCTTCTTCTTTGGTTGTGAAAAAAGGAATGAAAAGATTTTTGATGTTTTCAGGAGAAATTCCAAGGCCTGTATCTTCAAAAACAATCTGAAGAGAATCTTTAGCAGATTTTAAAGAAACCTTAAGTTCTCCCCCTTCCGGCATGGCTTGAACTGCATTTCGAATCAAATTTAAGAATACTTGGTTCATCTGTTGGGGATCGACCGCTGCAAGAGGGATTTCGGAATCTGCATGATAAGAAAGTTTGATGTTTGAAGGAAAATCGGCTGTGGCTGTTTGAAGGGCTTTTTTAAGCAGTTCGTCCAAATTGGTTTCTGCGAGATTTTGTTGGAAGGGTTTTGCATAATTTAAAAATTGAGTGACTACGGTATTGAGGCGGTCTACTTCATCTACAATAATTTTTAAAAATTCGTTTTGAGTCATGTTTTCCATGGTGGGTTGTAGATATTGAGCCGCTCCTTTAATGGCACCTAAGGGATTTCGAATTTCATGGGCAAGCCCCGCGGACATTTCTCCCAATGTTGCGAGTCGATCTCGTTCCCGAATCTTATCGTAAATCTCTAAATTTTTGAGTCCCTGTGCAATTTGTCTGGCCAAAGGAGTGAGGAGTTTGAGTTCATTCAAAGGATAAGCAATGTCTGATTTTTCATTGATAAAGGTGCAAAAGCCAAGCATTTTTCCTTCTAATATAAAAGGAAGGACGCATTCGGCAGGAAGAAGATCAAAAAGTTGAAGTGTATTTTTGAGTTTTTCTTTGGGGGTGTTGCT
>JACPSU010000201.1 GCA_016193105.1 Deltaproteobacteria bacterium
ACATCCATCACCAAATCCGCATCAGATGGAATTCCATAATTATACCCAAAGGAATAAAGAGAGACTTGCATCTCTTGGCCCACTTCCCCTTTCTTAAATGTTTTAAGAATAAAGGCTCTGAGCTGATGCACATTGAGATCAGAAGTATCTACTGTAGAATCCGCCAATTTTCGAATGGGGGCCAGGAGCTTTTTCTCTTCTCGAATCGCCTCTTGAATCGAAAGATTCCCAGGCCAGGGGTGTTTGCGACGCGTGGTCTGATATCGTCTTAAAACAACCTCTTCAGAGGCTTCCATAAATAAAATTTCAACCGTATGCCCCTGATCTTTCAATTTTTTTACTTCTGAAAAATGGGTATCTTTGAAATCGCGGGATCTTAAATCCATCATGACTGCAATTTTAGAAATTTCTTCCTGGGAACTTCGAGAAAGTTCTAAAAACTTAGATAAAAGCGCAAAGGGCAAATTATCGATACAAAAATACCCACTGTCTTCTAATGCATGAAGGGCCGTACTTTTCCCAGACCCCGATATGCCTGTGATAATGACAATTCTCATCACTAATTTTCTTTAGGCAACTTTCTTCTTCGTTGCCACGCGATTGGTTACCCTTTCTACAGATAGGCTCTCCTCATCATGAAGTGAATGGGCTTCTTCTAAAAGAGCCTCTGGTGTTTTAAAATGATTTTTATGATTTTTTATTTTTTCTTTATACCGACGCAATTGCTGCTCCATATTATGGATCGCTTGATCCACAGAAGCATACATGTCGTTGGTCTCTCCCTGTGCTTTAAACGTATGATTTTTTTCAAAAAGCGTAATATCCACTTTGTGTACAAAACGCTCCATTGAAAAAACCACATTCATTTTTGAGGGCTTGAGCAAATACTTGAGAAGTTTTTCTACTTTCTCCTCCGTATAGGCCTTTAAGCCATCTGTTGCCTCCAAGTGTCTAAATGTGAGATGGATGTCCATATACGTCCTCCTTTCATCTCTAAGATCCCCCGGTTAAACCGGAGGATGACACAGTTAAAAAAACTTTTTGCGCTTCGAAGACGGTAAGATATTGAGCATCTCTCGATATTTGGCCACCGTTCTTCGAGCAATATTAATCCCATCCGCCTGTAACATCTCTACAATTTTTTGATCCGAATGAGGATGGCGGACATCTTCGCTAGCAACCATCTTTTTAATTTTATCTTTCACACTTTCGCTGGCCACTTCAACATCGCCCATGCGTCCGATGCTGCTATTAAAAAAGTATTTCAGTTCAAAAATGCCTTGAGGGGTATGGACATATTTATTGGTGGTCACACGGCTCACGGTCGATTCATGCATACCAATATCTTGTGCTACATCACGAAGGACCATCGGCTTTAAACACTCTAGCCCCTTCTCCAAAAAATCGAGTTGATGCTTTACAATACTTTCCGTCACCTTATAAATTGTTCTCTGGCGTTGATGGATAGAGCGAATAAGCCACACCGCAGAACGAAGCTTGTCTTGAATATATTCTTTTGTTAAAGAAGAGGCCTCCTTGCCTTGAAGCGCATTCTTATAAAAATTACTGATTTTGAGACGGGGCAATCCATCTTCATTTAAAGAAATCACATATTGATCATTCATCTTATACACATAGACATCCGGCGTAATATAATGCGTATCAATACTGGAAAAAGATCGCCCAGGCTTAGGTTCCATCTCAAAAATAATCTTTGAAAGCTCAACCACCCGCTCCATTGGAAGATCCAAAGCTTTAGCAATGGCTACATAATTTTTCTTTTCTAAATGATGGAGATAGTCTTTAATAATGAGCTCAACAGTATGATCTTTAATATCTAGTTGCTTGGCTTGAACCAACAAACATTCTTTTAAATCTCTCGAGCCAACACCCACGGGGTCAAATTCTTGGATGACTTTTAAAACGGCCTCTGCATCTTCTAAAGGAAATCCTTCCTTAGCCGCAAGCTCTTCTAAAGAAGTGTTGAGATACCCATCTTCATTCAGATTTCCAATGATGATTTGGCACATCCGCTCTTCTTCTTTAGTAAAGTGGGTCATTTGAAGCTGCCACATCAGGTGATCTTGAAGATTGGTCGTACGAGTGATCACATTTTCAAACGTAATCCCCTCTTCTCCTTTAGAAATCGGCAAAGGAGCCACGGGCTGATAGCTTTCTACATAAGATTGCCAATCAAAAGAATCTTCTCCTTCAACAATTTTTTCTCCTTTTTCATTGGAGGCATAACGATCTTCTTCCATCTTTTGTTTATGAACTTCATCATCGTCATGCTCTGGAGAATCTTCTAATACAGGATTTTCGATCATCTCTTGCGTCACTAAATTTTCAAGTTCAAGACGAGAAAGCTGAAGCAGCTTAATCGCTTGCTGAAGCTGAGGAGTCATCACCAAGGACTGAGAAAGCTTTAATGTTTGTTTCATTCCAATCGCCATAAATTTTCCTCTAGTTTTTCAGACTTAAAGTCTAAAATTTTCTCCCAAATAGGTTTCCCGGGCCAAGGGACTATTGACCAATTGCTCGGCCGTTCCCTTTTCTTGCACTTGGCCATCTTTTAAAAGATAACTTAAATCGCAAATTCCCAAAGTCTCTCGAACATTGTGATCTGTAATTAAAACGCCAATCCCTCGTTCTTTCAGCTGCCGAATAATTTTTTGAAGTTCAATGACTGCAATGGGATCAATCCCAGCAAAGGGTTCATCTAATAAAATAAAAGCAGGATTGGTGGCCAAAGCTCGAGCCACTTCTACCCGACGACGTTCCCCGCCTGAAAGCTGAAAGGCTCGACTTTCTGCAATATGAGCAATATTTAATTCTCCGAGCAGGCTCTCAAGCCTCCCTTCTCTTTCTTCTTGCGTCAAACTCATGTTCTCTAAAACCGCCATAATATTGTCTCGCACAGAAAGTTTTCTAAAAATAGAGGGCTCCTGTGGCAAATAACTAATCCCCATTCTCGCCCGTCGGTACATAGGCAAATGTGTAATTAAAGTCTCATCGAAATAAACAGTCCCATGATCCGGTTTTAAGAGCCCCACCACCATATAAAAACTGGTGGTTTTCCCTGCTCCATTGGGCCCCAAAAGTCCAATAATTTGTCCTGAGTGCACATCAAACGACACATCATCGACCACTTTTCGATCTTTAAAACTTTTGCTCACTTTTTGAATTTTAAGTTGATGCATAAGTTTTCCTACTGTGTAAAATCCATTTTTCCTTGGGTCGGCGACCCTTCCCCTAAACTTTTAACTTCTCCAACCGCCTCATCAAATAAAATTTTATTTTCCTTAGTAAAAAAGATGACGATCTTGCCTTCCACCACATCTTCTCCTTGAACCACTTTAGGATGGCCGGTCATTACAATTTTTTGTTCTTTGTTCAAAATAAAGGCTTTTTGACACGTGGCCACACGATCTCCTTGCACAATTTTTACCACATCAAAGGCTTTGGCTTTTTCAATGGCTTTGTCTCGACTGTTATAGGTCACCAAAAAATGTTCTGTGAAAATATTCATCTCTTTTTGCCTAACCACCACATTCTCTTTAAACAGCGCTTCATTTTTATTTAAAAACACATCGGCTTTATCAGAATCAATTTCCATACTGGGCGCCCCCACATCATGTTTTTTACATCTCACATCTTTTAAAAGTGAAAATTCTTCTGTTTTGGTATTACCTCTAAGGCCTTGAGCTCTGACCTCTAAGGAAGGATCTTTCGGATTAGGCCCTGAAATCCAAACTTGATCATCTGTCGATAGAATTTTGGGGCCATCTTCATATTTCAAGGTATTTGTCTTAAATTCATAGCCCAAATTCTCAGACGTCGCGATCACGTCTCTGAAAAACTCAATATCTTTTTTATCTAAGTAGTACTTGCCTTCTTGAGCACGAATACGAATGGTATTATCCCCCTTGCTATAAATCTTAGCATCCACATCTTTTAAAAGAGCAAACCCTTTTTCTTTATAAACTTCCGCCTCTTTTGCATCCACCGTTCCTCTGCGTCCATCTGCATCCAGATTGACCGCATGAAATCCAACAATACTCAAATTCACCTCTTCCCGAGGTGTTGCAAATCCAGTCGGTTGACTTTCGTCAATTCGTTTCGATGGCATCAACACAATGACCTCTGCCACAACGATTGCAACTAGGACAAATCCAAACGGAGATGCTTTTTTAACGGTTAACACATGAATTCAGCCTTACAAATGTAATGCTAACATTAAAGGAAAGTGAAGTCAAAAACCAAATAAGCAAAAACTGTGCCAGATTATATTTTTTTAGACGATTCGTGCTTTGATAAGATCGTGAAGATGAATGATTCCAATAGGATAGGATTTTTCATTGAGAATAAATAAAGAGGTAATAGAATGCTTTTCCATAAGATGAAGGGCTGCAACGGCCAATTCTTCTTCATCAATGGTTTTGGGATTTTTGGTCATAATTTCAATAGGTCTTTGATCAAAAAAATCTGTCTTCTTGTTGAGCCCCCGTCTTAAATCCCCATCTGTAATAATTCCAATAAACTGACCATCTTCATCGAGGACTCCTGTGACCCCCAATTGCTTAGAGGTAATCTCAACCAGAACTTGTTTCATGTCACTATCTGTACGGATGACGGGGACATCTTTTCCGGTTTTCATGAGGTCCTTCACTCTAAAAAGAAGCTTTCGGCCTAAGGTCCCACCGGGATGAAGAAGAGCAAAATCATCTTCCTTAAATCCTCTCTTTTTAAGAAGCGAAACCGCCAGCGCATCTCCCATCGCCAACGTTGCGGTGGTGCTGGCTGTAGGAGCAAGCCCCATGGGGCACGCTTCTTCACGTACATGTAAATCAAGGACAACATCTGCGGTTTTAGCCAGCGTAGAATTTACATTTCCAGTTAACGCAATCATAGGAAGTCCCAAGCGCTTCATTAGTGGAAGAATTTGCAACAACTCATCTGTTTCTCCACTATAAGAAATCGCGATGATCGCATCCTCTTTGGCCAGCATCCCTAAATCCCCATGAATACCTTCTGCGGGGTGAAGAAAAAAAGCAGGAGTTCCAGTACTGGCTAATGTGGCTGAAATTTTTCGACAGACTTGGCCAGATTTTCCCATGCCAGTTACCACCACTTTGCCTTTGCATTGCAAAAGAATATCAACAGCACGGTCAAAATCCGTTCCAATTTTTTCAATGAGTCCTAAAATCGCTTCGGCTTCAATCCGAAGAACGCGTTTAGCCTGCTCTATAGATGATACTAAAGAAGACATCGTTACAATCCCTTAACATGCACATCAATGGGTTTCAATGCTTCTAAAAGAGAGGCGACTTGATCTAAAGGGGTACAACTGGGCCCATCACATTTGGCTTCTTTGGGATTGGGATGCACTTCTAGGAATAAAGCATCGATCCCGGTAGCCACAGCTGCTCGGGCTAAAGAGGGAATAAATTCTTTTCGTCCGCCCGTACTAGCTCCCGCACCCGTCGGAAGCTGAACACTGTGCGTCACATCAAAAATGACAGGATATCCCAAAGTACGCATAATGGGAAAACTCGTCATATCCACAATTAAATTATTATACCCAAAAGAAACACCACGTTCCGTCAGTAAAACTTTGTGATTTCCTTGGGAGGTAATTTTATCCACCATGTTTTTCACATCCCAGGGAGCTAAAAATTGTCCTTTTTTAATATTCACCGGTTTTCCAGTTTTGGCACACGCTAAAATAAGATCTGTTTGTCGACACAAAAAAGCAGGAATTTGGATAATATCTACCACCTGCGCCACGGCCTCTACTTGATCTACTGCATGGACATCTGTAATCACAGGAATTTTATACCGAGCTTTGACTTGCTTTAATACTTCTAATCCTTCTTTAAGCCCTGGCCCTCGGTAGGAATTGAGAGAAGATCGATTGGCCTTATCATAGGACGCCTTAAAGATAAAAGGGATATCAAGCGTAGAGGTAATATCTAAAAGCTCTTCTGCAATTTTAAAAGTCAGCTTTTCTGACTCAATCACATTGGGGCCCGAGATCAGAGCAAAGGGAGATTTCCCTCCCAAAGAGACCTCTTGAGAAATAAAAACTTCAGCAATATTAGGCCACTGCATACTGTTCAACTCTAATTTTTAGATCTTTTTTTTGGGATGCGCGCGTCTGACTTTTTTTTGGAGCCACTTTTGTTTTTTTTTCCAAAGAGGCTCGCAAAGAAGCTCCAATGAAATCGGAAAATAAAGGATGAGGAGCAAGCGGACGAGATTTAAATTCGGGATGAAACTGGCAGCCTAAAAACCACGGATGGTCTGGGTATTCCATAATCTCTACCAAATTTTTCTCTTCATAGACTCCACTAAATACCATCCCTTTCTTTTCAAAAAGTTCTCGATACTTGTTATTAAATTCATAGCGATGGCGATGACGCTCTGCCACTTGTGAAGATTTATATAATGTCTTGGCTAAAGTTTTAGGTTTCAGGGTGCACAGATAAGACCCTAATCTCATCGTCCCCCCTTTTTGAGAAACAGATTTTTGTTCTTCCATGAGATCAATGACATAATTCTTAGTCGAACGATCAAACTCTCGGCTTTCTGCATCTTTAAGTCCACACACATTTCTTGCAAATTCTAAAGCTGCAATTTGCATCCCAAAACAAATTCCAAAAAATGGGATCTGTTTTGTTCTCGCATATTGGATCGCCTGCATTTTGCCAAGTGTCCCTCGATTTCCAAATCCTCCTGGCACTAAAATTCCATCTGCGGTTTTTAAATGGGCCTCTGTCCCCTCTTTTTCAATCTCTTCTGCATCCACAAATAAAAGCTTTACTTTGGTAGAGTTTGCAATTCCTCCATGGGTCAGAGCTTCATTTAAACTCTTATAAGAATCTGTGAGATCTACATATTTTCCAACAATCGCAATTGTCACTTCATGTTTGGGATTTTTAAGATTTGAAACCATTTTTTTCCAACGATCTAGCTTGGGTGCTCCCGTCCAAATATTGAGTCGTTCTGCAATCTTGTCATCTAAGCCTTGTTCATGAAAGGCCAAAGGCACTTCATAAATATGGCTTAAATCGCGAGCCGTAATCACAGCATCCGCTTGTACATTACAAAAAAGACCAATTTTTGATTTAATGTCTTGAGAAATTTCTCGATCGGTTCGGCAGAGCAAGAAATCAGGCTGAATCCCAATTTCTCGAAGTGTTTTTACACTGTGTTGCGTAGGTTTGGTTTTGAGCTCTCCAGAGGTATGAATAAAAGGAACCAGAGTCACATGAATATAAGAAGTATTTTCTCTTCCTAAATCCACATTCATCTGACGGATGGCTTCTAAAAAGGGGAGACTTTCAATATCCCCAACAGTTCCTCCCACTTCAACGATGGCTAAATCACATCCCTGAGAAGCATCCAAAATATTTTGCTTAATTTCATTGGTAATATGAGGAATGACCTGAACGGTTCCTCCCAGATATTTTCCTTGGCGTTCTTTGGTGATCACAGATTCATAAATCTGACCAGTCGTAAAATTATTTTTTTTGCCCACGCGAATAGAGGTGAAACGTTCATAATGCCCCAAATCGAGATCTGTTTCAGCCCCATCATCTGTGACATACACCTCTCCATGCTGAAGAGGATTCATCGTTCCAGGATCGACATTAATATAGGGATCGAGTTTAATGAGATTGACTTTGAGGCCACGGCTCTCCATCAGGCAGCCTATGGAAGAGGCAGAAAGCCCTTTTCCTAAGGATGAAATAACGCCGCCAGTAATGAAAATAAACTTTGTTTTCAACTACTTAGCTCCGATTTGGTTGGTATTTGGTTTGGGATTTGTCCCACAATGGAACACCAGTATATAGAGAAATATCCTCCTGTCAAGGGGACTCAAAATTTTGGGAAAAATCGCCCCACTCGTTTGCGATATTCTATATAAGACTGGCCAAAGCGCTGAACAAGTTCGCGCTCTTCGACCACAGATAAACACCACACGGCAGGCACCATGTAAATAAACAAAATAAAATTCCACACCAGACCAGACAAAATCGCAATTCCTAACACTTCTAAAATAAATTCCAAATAGCGGGGGTGGCGAATAGTACGATAAATCCCTTTTGTAATGAGGTCTGTAGAATAATGTGCTGAATCAATTTCAGGAAGCCCAAATAATACTTTGAGAGATAAGGTTCGAACTGTAATGATTCCTAAGAGGATTCCTCCTAGTAAAGGAAATAATCCTAGCCATGCCCATGAACCCTCATACAATCGCCAAGACAAAATTGAATCTTGATATGAAAGCACAGCCGAAAAAAGAATCACAAAAGAAATAAAAAAACTTAAAATAAAAATAGGATAAGACTTTGTGCCTAGCCCCCTCCACCACGGCAATGTCTTATGAATCACAATAAGGATGAGAGGAATCGACGTATAAAAAACCAAAGCAAAGAGTGCTAAGAAATAGATCATAGAGCATGCCATTTTAATCCTTTAAAAATTAGGTCTCCATAATTTTTCTATAAACGTCAAGAGTTTGTTGGGCTGTCCTCAGAAGAGAAAAGTACTTAGCTCGAAGGAGAGCTTTTGCTTTTAAACTTTTTTTCAAATCTGAATTCTCAAGAATAAGTATAATAGCTTGCGCAATGGCTTCAGAATCATAGGGGTTGACAGTTAGCGCTGCATCTGCAGCCACTTCTGGACAAGATGAAATGTTAGATGTAACCACAGCAGCTCCGCAACTCAAAGCTTCTAAAATAGGAAAACCAAATCCTTCATAAAATGAAGGATAAACAAAAACCTCTGCATGATTATAAAAACAACAAAGCTCTTCTGTTGATACATAATTTAAAAATAAAATATCGTTTTTTAAATCTAACTTTTCAATGAAATCAAAAAGAGAAGACTGTAGCCATCCATACATGCCAATAACAACCAATTTTCCAGAAAACTTTTTAGTTTTCTTGAGCTGATAAAAAGCTTGAATCACTCCTTTGATATTTTTTCTAGGCTCAATCGTTCCTACACAAAGAATAAACGGATCTTTAATTCCTTTAGAATCAAGAAGCGTTTTAGTTACTTCTAATGCTTCTGGTGACATGGGATAAAAAATATTCTCATCAACACCATGATAAATAATCTGAAGTTTTTCTGGAACAACAGAATAATATTTCACCATGTCTTCTTTGGTATTTTTAGAAACACATATAAGCATTGAAGCTTTTTGAACGGCTTCTTGCGTGTACGTTTCAAGGCTTTGGATTGCCTCTGGCGTATGTCCTTGAGGAAAGCTTCTATACACACAGTCGTGAATCGTTACAACGATTTTAGCTTTTGACATGGGTAAACTATCTAAAGAAGGAGAATGATAAATATCAATGCCCCTTAGCATCCTATTTACACCCAGCTTGAAATAATCTCTTTTAATTTTAAAATTATTTGCTCCTATTTGAGGAATTCTTTTTTTTCTATCGAATAACCTTTTTTTTACATAGAGATAATAATTATTTTCATGGTCCACTTTGGCCAAATAATGAACAAGAGAAGAAGTATAGCGCCCAATGCCCGTGTATTGACTTTTTAAAAAGGACTCACAATTAATCAGAATTTTCATAAGCCCCTCTTTGGTCCTTATTCAGGCACTAAGACAAGTTTTCCAAATTGAGAACGGGAGGTCATTTTTTCGTGGGCTTTTTGGGCGTCTTTGAGAGGGAGGACTTCATCAATCACAGGTTTTAATTTTCCTTGCTCAATAAGTTTTAAAATATCAAACAAATCCCCTTTGCTCCCCATTGTAGATCCTAAAATTTTAAGTTGACGAAAATAAACATGGCGCAAATCTGTTTTTCCTTCAAAGCCACTGGTAGCCCCACATGTCACAATCGTTCCTCCCCATTTGGCACTTAAAAGAGATTTTTCCCAGGTTTGAGCCCCGGTATGTTCCACGACGATATCTACGCCTCGATCGTTTGTGATTTTCTTCACTTCCTCATAAAAATCTTGGACAGAGTAATTAATTAAAAACTCTGCTCCAAGTTCTTGTGCTTTTTTTAATTTCTCATCAGAAGAGGCTGTAGCAATCACAGTCGCCCCAAACAAACGAGCAATTTGAATGGCGGCCACTCCAATGCCACTTCCTGCAGCCAAAACCAAAACCCAATCACCAGGTTTTACCTGGGCTTTTTTGACCAACATTTGCCACACGGTTAAAAAGGTCAGAGGCATAGAGGCTGCTTCTTCAAATTTTAAATTTTTGGGATAGGGCAAAAGATTTTGGCGAGGGACTTTGACATACTGGGCATATCCCCCCCAGACCCCTTTTCCTAAAATCGTATATTTGGGACACAAATTATCGTCCCCCTTGAGACAATTTGAGCAGACGCCACAACTAAATCCTGGAGATACCAAAACTGAGCCTCCCGTTTG
Source organism: Deltaproteobacteria bacterium (assembly GCA_016193105.1). GTDB lineage: Bacteria > Bdellovibrionota > JACOXK01 > 2-02-FULL-40-11 > 2-02-FULL-40-11 > JACPST01. Next base: position 10,414 of record JACPSU010000201.1, read on the forward strand.
GACATCTTGGACCTCACTTCCTACTTTTTCTATGACTCCTGAAACATCTGATCCTAAAATATGTGGCATGGGGAGCTTCCCCATCCCTTCTCGAACCCAAATATCTAAATGATTTAGGGCGCAGGCTTTGACTTTGATTAAAACATCACGTGCAGAAAGAGTGGGCTCAGCCAACTCTTCGTAGCTTAAATTTTCAATCCCCCCTGGCTTATGAAAAACGACGGCTTTCATGCAGGCCACGATAGCAAATCAAAAAATCCTTGTCATCCAAAATAGGTTCCATTATAAAAAAGAGATCGCTGGATTCCGTCCCCGCGGAAGCGGGGATCAAGCCGTGGGATGACAACCTCAGGATGACACTATGACTGATTTTCAAAAAGGCCCGAATATCCTAATGACTGCCCCAGATTTCACCTTAGGA
>JACPSU010000178.1 GCA_016193105.1 Deltaproteobacteria bacterium
GTGCGGGCTCTTTTGATAGCCGTGCTAAAAAAATAGTTCAAGCCTTTGCCAAACTTCTTCTGAAAGCCAACGTCAGCTTTGGCATTTTAGGCGCTGAAGAAAAATGTAACGGCGAGTGTGCCAGACGCATGGGGAATGAATACTTGGGACAGCAGATGATCGAGGAAAATAAAAAGGTCCTTTCTAAATATAACGTCAAAAAAATTCTAACAACCTGCCCTCACTGCTTTAACACTCTCAAAAATGAATATCCCGATTTTGATGCCCGGTTTGAAGTTTATCATCATGTTGAATTTCTCATGAAACTCGTGAAAGAGGAAAAAATAAAAATAAAAAAAGAGATTAGACAAAAAATGACCTATCACGACTCTTGTTATCTGGGACGATATAACTCTATTTATGAAAGTCCCAGAGAGCTTTTGCAACTGGCCTCTGGAGAAAAGCCTATTGAAATGCCTCGTTCTAAATCGCAAGGATTCTGTTGTGGCGCAGGAGGTGGCCGTATGTGGCTTGAAGAAACACGAGGCTCTCGTATTAATGTGAATCGCGTCGAAGAAGCGTTAGAAACCAAAGCCAATATTATTGTTTCTGCTTGTCCTTTTTGCCAAACGATGGTTACGGATGGCCTCAAAACAAAAAATCAAGAAAACAACGTTACTTCTTTAGACATTGCCGAAATTCTCGAATCCGCTATTTTATAAACTAGTGTCACGACACTAAGCCTTTAAAATTTTGGGCTGTTCGGAACCTGAGGTATTTTGTTGACTAAGGACACCCGAAAGATTTCGGGCTGCTTGAATAAACATTTGTGAAACATTGGATCTGGGATCTGAAACCACAATCGGAATTCCACTGTCTCCACTTTTTCGAATATTTGCTTCTAAAGAAACTCCTCCTAAGAAAGCAACTTGCCATTGGCTGGCTGCTTTTTCTCCTCCGCCAGAACCAAAAATTTCAGATCTCATATTTTCAACGACCCCTATAAGAGGAATTTGTACCTTTTTAAACATTTCAACCGCACGTTTCACATCAGCCAGCGCGACTTCTTGAGGGGTCGTCACAACCACAGCTCCTGTCAGAGGAATAAGTTGGCTTAGGGAAAGTTGCGCATCCCCAGTTCCTGGAGGAAGATCGACAACCAAATAATCTAGCGCTCCCCACTCCACACGAGATAAAAACTCATCTAAAATTTTATGAATCATGGGGCCACGCCAAATGACCGCTTGCGTTTCATCGGCAATAAAGCCAATAGACATGGTTTTAATTCCATGGGCTTCTAAGGGAATGACTTTTCCATCTTGAGAAAATTTTGGTTTTTGTCCTTGAAGGCCCAGCATGATTGGGATAGACGGGCCATAAATATCAGCATCTAAAAGACCAACTTTAGCCCCTTCATGAGAAAGGGCCAGCGCCATGTTGACAGCAACGGTAGATTTTCCAACGCCACCTTTGCCACTTCCAACGGCAATGACGTTTTTAACTCCCGGAAGACGTTCAGCTTTATCCACAACACCCACCACCGCCGCCATGACCATGGCCTTCTTCTTTATCGTCCCCATGAGAATGAGAGCCGCCACCGCTTCCACATCCACCACTTCCGCAGCCACCCCCGCCACCGCTTCCACATCCGCCGCCACTTTGCTGAGCATTGGGATTAGAAATTTTAAACCCAGAGCCATTGGGCCCTTCGATAAAATCTAAGGTGCTTCCTTGAACAATTTCAGAAGATTCTGGATCGATAAAAACTTTAACTCCTTGAGAATCTACAACAAAATCTCCTTCACCCTCTTTTTCTTCCAGCCCTAATTGATATTGAGGTCCCGAACATCCACTCCCAGCGACTCGAACACGAAGTCCGTAGCCCGTCTTATTTTCTGAGGCACTGATGGATTTAATTTTTTCAGCAGCCGATGGTGTTAATTCAAATTTACTCATAGTTTCCCCCTCTCTCTTTTAAGAGCATGATTTATATCATATTCTCCAATATTATCTATCAAAAATATCAGGCAAAAATCTTTGTCTTTTCAATCTTCTCCTGGATTTTCATAATCCCCTGGATCACTGCCTCTGGCGTCGGAGGACAGCCTGGAACATAGACATCCACAGGAATAATATCATGGATCCCTTGTTTGACATGATAAGACCTGTAAAACCCTCCAGAACTTGCGCAAACCCCCATCGAAATCACCCATTTTGGATCTAACATTTGGTCATAAATTTTCTTAAGTACAGGAGCCATCTTTTCTGTAATCGTTCCTGCCACAACCAATAAGTCTGATTGTCGAGGAGAAAAACGGACCACCTCTGCCCCCAATCGCGCGGCATCATAATGGGAAGCTAAGACAGCCATGTACTCAATTCCACAACAGGCTGTCCCGAAAGGGAGCGGCCAAAGGGAGTTTTTTCGCCCCCATTGAATAAAAAAATCTGCTTTGGTTGTAAAAAAATTACCAATGAATTGATTTAATCCCATGAATGTCTTAGAATTAGCAAAGAGTACCAATCAAGTCAAATACTTATGCTATTTTGCGCTTTAGCCCACGCGTGGGGTAGCCGATAAGAAGATATAGGTGCCACGGCACTAGGAGAGAAAGAACTTGAATCTCACTTGGATTACCCTTTTTGGGGGTATTTGTCTTCTGATCTATGGACTTCACATCACCCGTGAAAACCTTCAAAAGATTGCGGGAGATCGCCTACGAAATATTTTATCCAAGCTCACTGAAAATCGTCTATTCACCTTTTTAACCGGTTTTTTCATGACACTGATTTTGCAAAGTAGCTCTGCTGCCATTGCCATGGTTGTGGGATTTGCTTCCTCTGCGCTGCTCACCCTCACCCAAGCCATGATCATTATTCTAGGGGCAGACGTAGGAACCACCATCACCGTTCAACTTTTAGCCTTTCACGTTGCAGATTATTCTTTACTCCTCGTCATTATTGGATTTCTCCTTTTTAGTTTTCTGGGAATCAAAAAACAAGCCTATGGACTTTTTGTGATGGGCATTGGATTTATTTTTCTAGGGATGTGGCAAATGGGAGAAGCTGGACAAAGCTTTAAAGACTCACAAATTCTTCTTTTGTCTCTTCAACTTCTTAAAGATTATGCTTTTGTCTCTTTTCTTATTTCAGCTGTTTTAACGGCCCTTCTTCAAAGTAGCGCAGCCTCCTTGGGGATTATTCTTTCTTTTGCTCATGCGGGAATTTTACCCTTAGCCCAGGCTTTGCCTCTCATTATTGGTGCCAATATTGGTGGGTGCGCCCTCCCCCTTCTGGTCTCTTTAAAGCTCGGAGACCGAGGGAAACAGGTCGCCTTTGCGCATATTTTTCTCAAAGCTTTCGGAGCCATATTAATTTTTCCATTCTTAGGATCCTTTGAAACGTTAGTCAGCTGGACTGCCACTTCTGAAAGTAGACAAATTGCCAATGCCCATTTCTTATTTAATGGGGCCCTGGCTCTTCTTTTTATTCCACTCACTCACTTTGGAGCTTCTTTCATTCAAAAACTATTCCCCCTGAAGCCAGAACCCGAAGCTTTTCGTCCCAAATATTTAGATAGCCACGTCCTTTCAACCCCTTCATTTGCGTTTGGACAAGCCTCTCGTGAAGTCATTCGCATGGCAGGAATTGTTCAAGAGATGCTTGAAAAGTCGATGGTCGTATTTCGAAAAAATGACCTCATGGTTTTAGCAGATATCGAAAAATTAGAAGAACGAAACGATATTTTGTATCGAGAAATTAAAAAATATCTTCTTCAACTTTCACAACAAACACTTTCCCCAGAACAAGCCAGCCAACAATCTGATCTCATTATTTTAACCTGCGATCTCGAAAATATCGGAGATGCAATTGTAAAATCCATACTCCCGCTGGCCAGAATTAAAATTGTAAAAAAACTTTTCTTTTCTGAGGAAGGATTTAAGGAGATAAGAAGTTTTCACGACCAAGTGGTTCAAAACTTTCAACTGACCATTTCTGCCTTTACCAACCAAAATAGTGAGCTCTACAAAAAAGTTTTAGAGAATAAAGAGCATTTGCTTCACGTAGAGCTTCACCTTCGAGAAAATCATTTAATTCGGCTGCGCCATGGTGTAAAGGAAGCGTTTGATACAAGCTCGCTCCACATTGAAATTTTAAGCCATTTTGGAAAAATTAATTCTTTTATCAGCAATATCGCTTATCAGATTCTCCACAAAGATAATGGCACTCACAAAGAAACGGCCTAGTGTCAAGACACTAGCCGTTCTTACTAAAATATTGCTTAGAAGCCGTTGGACTAGGCTTCATCGTCTCTTTTCCAGGTGTCCAGTTGGCTGGGCAAACTTCACCGGTTTTTTTCACTTGTTGAAATGCAGAGAGTACTCGCAGGGTTTCTTCTACGCTCCGCCCCACTCCCAAATCATGAACCACGGTATATTGAACCACCCCCTCAGGGTTAATGATAAAAAGTCCTCGAAGCGCAATCCCTGCATCTAGAAGAACCCCATAGTCACGAGCAATGTTTTTAGATAGATCCGAGAGCAGTGGGTATCTCAACTCTCCCAATCCCCCCTCTTTTCTAGGAGTATTGACCCATGCCAAATGCGAAAAATGACTATCCACTGAAACCCCAATCACTTCAGCATTCAGCTCTTTAAACTTAGCGTAATTGTCACTAAATGCTGTAATTTCCGTTGGACATACAAATGTAAAATCCAAAGGATAAAAGAAAAGGACGACCCATTTTCCTTTATAATCGGATAGCTTAACTTCCTTAAACTCTTTTCCCACCACGGCCTGGCCTTTAAACTCAGGGGCCGGTTTTTGAACTAATGTTGCCATAACTTCCTCCTCTCAAAAGGGTTAAAATCAAAGATAAGATAGGGATTAAATACTTTTTTGTCAAGATTTATGCTCTTTTTAGTTACCTTTTTAAAAAAACTTCTGTAGAGTCTTGTTTTATTGAAAGGAGATTTTTACTATGAAAAAATCTTATCTAATTGGCGTTATCGTAGTTTTGGCTCTGGTCGCAGGCTATTGTCTCTATAAACACAAAGCCCATGAGCATCCAGGAGAAGCAATGAGCGAACATCCTGGCCAAACAACAACAGAAGCTCAGCCAGCAGCTCCAGAAGGAACGACGGAAGCAATAGAAACTCCGGCTCCTGAAGCACCTACAGAATAGGTTTTACGTATTTTCTCTCTACCGCTGATTGTTAAATTGGCGGTAGAGAAGATCTTAAAAACGAATTGCCGCACATCCGGGCCACGTACAAATCCAAACATACCGATTAAAAAATCCATGATAGACGTAGTCTGCACGGGCGTAGGTGTGAATCCAACTGCATCCATTCCAAGAGACATGATGATGCCACCAAGTGTTCCACGACCACACCCAAGGGTAACACATACACTGCATGGGGGCGTAGGCTTGCTCAGGATTTACAGAATCAATTCTTAACCCATCAGCTGTTGGATTTTCCTCATGGGCTTGGGCAAAAGAAAGCCCAAAAAATACCACAAAAATAATAAGCAATAAGGTTTGTTTCATTGTTCCTCCTTTAAAAGTGCACCTTTTTACCTCATAAATGCTTAAAAATCAAGCACCTATGCATCGGCAAAAAATATTGCTTTTTAAGAAGGAGATATACGATTTCTGCTTAAGCTGCTTTGGCTTGGGCCTCAGCTTTTTCTTGTTTCCAATTGAGAGCTTTGTTCTTCATTTCCACAAATTTATTGGAAACCTGACAAAGCTTTGCATCCCACTCTGGATTGGGGACTTGGCCTTTAATCGCGTTGTGATAAGCGCTAATCATCGTTGGCATCACAATACCTTCCACCAAAACCGCCCTTAAGAATAAGGCCGTGATGAATGCTCCTAGAAGAAAAAAATCTTTGAATGCCGGCATCAAAGCTGCCAAACCATAAGTTGGAGGCAAAAGCACAATAAAAAATGCTAAAGCCACCCCATAGCTTAGAACGGCAAGCAGAGCCGATGTTTTTAAAATAGTCTTCCCGTTTTGAGCGTAGAGAATGACCCCATCTTTGGCCGATGCCCAGACATTGTCATTTCCTTTATAGAAACTATAACTTAAAATAGCCTCGTCCACATATCCGACGGAAAAATTAACAATAGCCTGTAGAATTCTTTGGACATGCTCGATGCCAGGAATAGGAATAAAAGAAGTCACTTTAAAAACAATTCTATTAAGGGCTCGACAAATACCATCCACAAAAGCATCAATCACAAACATGATGTTCACATTCACAAACTGTTTTGTGACCTTCTCTTTTCCAAAGGAAATTTGTCCTTTTCCTTCTGGAATATTGCCAGTATGCACCAGCTCCGCAATGACGGCGACATGGGCTGCTTTAATCATATAGAGAAAATAACGTTGAACGAGCTTAAAAAGTCCCCACGCTCCCCCTACGGCACCCAAAAAGATAAGCCATGCAACGCCAGAGTCTCTAAAAAGATAAATAAATCCCAACATTATCCCTGCATAAACTAAATACCCCGCGGCCACCAACCCATAGGTCGTCAGCCTTAACATTAAAAATGGTGTTGTTTTTAAAAACATCTTCCAACCTAATTTAAGCTCATCAAACATAATAGTCCCCCTTTGTTTACAGTTTCATATTTCTCATCGGTTGGATTTTTTAAAACTTGAGGTTCTTCAACTTTTGCTGAACAATTTGAAGTTCTTTTACGGCCTGTAAGTCTTTGGGACGTTTCATCGCTTTTTTTATCTGAATAAGATCTTCGATAGAAATAACCTTACATTGATAACCATACAAAGAGACTTCTAACGATCGACTTTTTATTTCATTAAAACTCCCAGCTGGCTCAGTTTGAGAAAGAATATCCAGAATACCCAGGTCTGTTTCTAGATAGATATTATTCGTGCCTTTGATTACCTTTGGATATTCTAAAAACGAATGCTTTGCGTTTGGATTCATTCGATGCCGTGGGTGTAAATCCTTAAGAGCTTTACGGAGCTTACTTACTTGATCTTCCGTAATGACGGAACAAATATCTAAATCCTGAGTGACAAGTGTTGCCCCATGAACCACAGCTGCAAATCCACCAATGAGAACAAAATCAATTTCATTCTCAAGAAGAGTCCTAAGAAGTTCTTTGAGGTTTTGCACGCAGCGTTTCTCCTGCTCGTTGTAAATCGATTATAAGTTGTCTGGCATTCTCATGACTCTCTATTCTAGCTTCATAAGACATTCGAAGCTTTGATTCAATCGCTGACACCAAAAGTTGATGAGAGTTGTGAGTTATTCTCGGATCTATAGACATAAGTCCAGGGTTCTCAATATGACAAATGGCGTTATTCAGAACCCAGCAACCGCTAGATCCTTCGCTATGCTCTGGATGACGGCGGTCGCCGGTTCGGATACTTTGTCAAATGGTTGCGGGGGTAGGATTTGAACCTACGACCTCCGGGTTATGCATACCAACTACAGCTTACGCTGCCCTTCATTTAGGAAGGTTTGTGGTCTGGACTTTCTCTTCACCCCTTCGTTAAAAGGGGGCCTACCATTAAGTCTCTACACCTTTTTCACTAGCTTTAAACCTAGTGAAACTTGGCTCGGGATTACCTCGCTACAGGCTTCCCCGAATTTGATAGGTGATCCCACGTAGGTTTCCCCACGTGTCGCCCATTGCAGAATTAAATTCCAAGCGTCTCGGTATACAGCAGAACGAGGTTTTCGTTGACGTTTTTCTTCTTCTACAAGATGAATCTCACTGCCATACTCAATGAACACATCCACAGGCAATACATAAAAAAGATTCTTCTCTGCAATATAAACTAAAGCAAAGTCAAAATCAGAAAGCTGATAAGATTCTCGAATCATATTGCGACGATTCGTCTTTGTTCGACGATTATCGACAACATAATTCAAAGAGGACTCATCCAAGCATGCTGATTTTACTTGAATCTTAACAAGAGCTCCACCTACATCAAAGATCAAATCATAAGGAAGTCGATCGCCAACAGGCTTTAAAACTCCCCATCCACGCTTCAATCCTTGAAGAATGACCTCTTGTTCAGCTATGTCTCCTTTGAGTTTTGTATCCATTGTTTAATCCTGCGGTTGAGCCCGACGAGCTACCAGGCTGCTCCACCCCGCGATAATGCATTCATCCGTAGCACAGCAAAAAGATTGATTCAAGCTTAAATTAGGTTTATTGAACATACATGACTCATATTTTTCTAACGGGCTTCCCAGGATTTATTGGTAAACACTTAGCGTTTACTCTGGTCAAAAAATATCCTGACTTAAAATTAACTTTCTTAGTTCATTCTTCCATGCAATTTAAAGCACGCCAAGAATTTAAAACTCTAAAATTAAACCCAGACATTCATAAAATTGTCTTAGGAGATATCACTCAACCCAACCTAGGTTTAATGGACACACAGGCCCAAGATATTCAAACAAAAACCAATGTTATTTTTCATCTGGCCGCTATTTATGACTTAACTGTCCCA
>JACPSU010000180.1 GCA_016193105.1 Deltaproteobacteria bacterium
CTCAGAACTCCTAAAGAGGCTGGTTCTTACTCTCTTAAAATTACTCTCAAAGAAGGAGCCCCTATCATATGGAATCAAACACTCGTAGCAGTAGCTAAAGAGTTACCGCCATCCCCAGTTTTTACAAAAGTCCCAGATAAAGTAGAACCTGAAGAAAGTTTTACTATCTATGGTAAAAACTTTTTCTATCAGAAAAAAGGAGATTCTTCCCGCTATAGCAATCTAAAAGAAGTATTCTTTGTAAAAGATGGAAAAGAAATAAAAGCTCTTGGTGTAAGCGTTGGCAGTACTCCAGGGCAGCAAGATGATCTCAGTCTTAAAGCTCCAAAAAATCCTGGCTCCTACTCTCTTAAAGTTACTCTTAGAGAAGGTGAACCCATTCTTTGGAACAGCCCACTTATTTCTATCATTGAAAAAGCACCTGAGATTGCTAAAGAAGAACGGCCCCTCTTTTCATATACACCTAATGGTCCTGTAGCGATGAGTTCCGATATACAACAATACGTTAAGACAACGTACACCTACGATCAATACGGACGACTTGCAGGAGCCCAAGGACAAGGAACATTTGATACTAAGGATGGATTTGGAAATAAAAACAAAGGAACGATCACTCAAGAGTATAAAATCTTTAACGGTCAAGCCAAACTCACCAAAAATAGCATAGAAACCACTGTGTCTTATGTAAACGGATCAACAGATAAACAAAACATGGTCACGACATATACCTATGACAGCTCTGGAAAACTTTTGTCTGCAGAAGGTTCTGGAACCGTAGATAGTAAGGATAGTTTTGGAGACAGCACAAAATCAACAGTCGAACAGACTTATACTGTTGTAAACGGACAAGCTAAAGAAAAAGATGCCAAAGTAGATTCTAAAACTCAAAATGTCGATGGCCCAGTGAAAGAACAGAAAGTTACTACAACGTATCAATATGACAGCAATGGAAAGTTAAATGCAGCCAGTGGAAATGGAACATTCAAAAAAGATGATGGATTTGGAAATACCTCCACAGGAAATATTGTTCAAAAATACGAAGTGGCTGCAGGCCAAGCTAAGCTCGTCGACTCTACCACCACAGATGAAACCACCAGAAATATTGCTGCAGAAAAAGAAGAAGCTAAAGAAACGGCCTCTCTTCCTGTGATTACGAAGATTTCCAAAACAACTGTGGAGCCAGAGGAATACATGACCTTCTATGGAAAAAATTTCAAAAATCCTGATCCTAGTCCTAATGCGAAAGCCTTTAATTTTAAGAATATTGAGTTTGCAAAAGAAGGTTCATATATGTGGTTTACGGCTCTAGGAATGAATGCACAATGGAAACCGGGCGAAGAGCAAGAAATTAATTTAAAGGCACCTAAAGAAGAAGGAGTATATTCTATAAAAATTATTGCAAAGTCTGATGATATTATTAGCGTGAAAGATTTTAAAATCACAGTGGCTATCCCTCGTCCTATAATCACCAGCGTTTCCAAAACAACCGTTGAGCCAGAGGAACGCATATTTTTATACGGAAAAAATTTCAAGGATTCAGTTAAGGAGATTGATTTTGTAAAAGAAGGAACATCTATGTGGTTAGTGGCTATGGGACTGGGCATACTTAGCAGTTCAGGTTCAGAGGAGCAAAGGATTGGTTTTAAAGCTCCGCAAGAAATGGGGATCTATTCTATAAAAATGACTACAAAGGCTGATGAGATTATTACATTGAAAGAGAAAATCACTGTGATGATTCCTCATCCTCCAGCTCCTTCTGTCATAAGTGCTTCAAAAGTAGAAGTGGACCCTGAAGAAATGATCAAGTTTTCTGGGAATAATTTTACCTATAGAAAAAAAGGGGATACCTTCAACTATCCCAACTATAAAGATGTCTATTTTGTTAAAAACGGTCTTGAAACAAAAGCTAAGGATGTGAGCGTCCTCGTAGGCTCAGCCGAGGGGACAGACGATCTCAGTCTACGAGCTCCTAAGGAAACAGGCTCTTATTCTTTAAAAATTACGCTTCCTGAAGGAGACCCTATCCTCTGGAATAAATCTCTAATTTCTGTAATTAAAAAAGTCCCCACGATTACAAGTACTTCAAAATCAGAAGTAGAGACTGAAGAAGCTTTAACCCTTTATGGGAAATATCTTATTGCTCAAGATGCGAGCGGATTTACTTCGATGAATTTCAGCAAACTCTTTTTCGTAAAAAATAACCAAGAGTATCGAATCATGGCAATTATAGGAGGGCCAAAGCGAGGAGAGGAACAAAGTATAAATATTAGCGCTCCTAAAGAAGTAGGATCCTATTCTCTCAAAATGGAGATGAAATCTGGAGAAATCGTAAGTTGGAATAATATGCGTATAGATGTGAAACTCAGCGCAAAAGAATTGGCTAAGCAAAAAGCCCTAGAAGAGGAGGCTAAGAAAAAGGCTGAAGAGGAGCTAGCCCAAAAGAAGGCTCAAGAAGAAGCTGCGAAAAAGAAAGCTGATGAAGAACTAGCTCAAAAGAAGGCCCAAGAAGAAGCTGCTAAAAAACAGGCCGAAGAGATAGCCAAGAAAAAGGCAGAGGAAGAACAAACTAGGAAATTGGCCGAAGAAGAGCTGGCTAAAAAGAAAGCCCAGGAAGAACTTGCCAAAAAGCAAGCTGAAGAACTGGCAAAAAAACAGGTTGAAGAAGATGCCGCCAGACAAAAAGCCATTGAAGAGGCCATGAAAAAACGCCAGGAAGAAGAAGCGATGGAAAAACAACGCCAAATAGAAAAATCCAGAGTGCCGGCAGAACAAAAACCAGTTGAACAAAAAGCAGAAGAGAAAAAATATTGTAATCCAGAGTTGCCTAAGTTTTGGCAACCAGGATGTGTTGAACAAGGGAAAGAAGCGCCCCAACAAAAAGAATCTGAAGATCAGGTCCCGACCTATTCTAAGCCCAAACAGCCAGCCGCACAGAAACCAACACAAGAAGGAGCAAAAATTTGTGACCCTAACGTCCCGCGCTACTCTCAGCCCGGGTGTATGGAACAATAAAGGAGGAACGTATGGAAGAAAAAAAATTAAAACTGATTTACTGGGGAGTATTTGCTGTCACTTTCGTGGGGGTATTGGTCCTCTATGCTCTTTTTGGCCCGACGACGATGAAAAAAGGAGATCTCATGTCTTATCTAGAGCAAATTAATCCTATGGTTCAACAAACTGCCCAAACTCTAACAAGTATGGGCTCTCAAAGAAGTCCGGCAGCAGCCCATATCACTAAAACAAAAGAGCTGTTTGCCACTTTTCATCAGCAAATGGCGGCCATCCAAGCCCCCAAAGAGCTTTCAGATATTCATGCAGAATTTGTAGACTCAATGAAAAATTATGCTCAAGGGTTTGAACTGTATGAACAGGCCATGAAAGAAAATAACACTGCAAAAATGCAGCAAGCTACTGCATTACTGGAACAAGGATCCTTAAAATTAAATGAAGCCTCTCAGAAAATTTCAAAAGTAGAGGCGAAGTAAAGGAGTACGCCATCATGAAGTTCATAAAATTAATTTCCATAAGTTTTCTTGGAATAAGTATCATTTTTATAGAAAATATCGAAAGTGCACCACGCTATGGCACTTCAGGAGCATGTTCTAAAGTAATTTGTCCACCTGGTATGATCTGTCGTGAAGGACGTTGTGTGGAAAAACCAAAAGATATCAATAGAGATTATCTTGCTCAAGAGCTTTTGTTAAAAATGTTTGAAGAAGAGATGAAGAAGCATCCAGCGCTTGGAGCCTATTATATACAAGGCAAAGATAAAAAACTTTATTCACGCGCACTCAAAGATGTTGAAAATGCCACAAAAGATGCAAAGCCCATGCTTTCAGCTGACCTTGAAAAATATTATCAAAAAATAATTACCTCTCTTCTTTCTCTCAAATCAGAATATCTGAAAGAAGATCCAAAACTCGCAGCATGGTTAACAAAACAAACAACAGATGAAATGAAACGAGAAAAGCAAAAGAAAAGTATGGCCCAGGCAACCAAACAGGCACTTTTGGAAGTCTTTGCACAAGAAATTTCTGAATACCCTCCTTTAGCAAAGTTTCTGCAAGAGACGGACAAGGAACATTTTAAAAGTGCCTTGGCAGATGTTGAATCCGAAGTAAAACGAGCAGAAGCAGCTCGAGGAATGTGGATCTCTGGTGGCTTTTACTCTGGAGAAATGATCGTTGAAGTATCTGAAATCACACCCATTGCAACTCAAACGATTCGCGGAAAAAAAGATAAATATAGTGAACTATTGGAAGCTCCTACCTCTCAAGTAGTTGAAATATTTATAGATGGTAGAAAACTGCTACAAGAAGACATCGATCTTACTCGGGAAGCACTCGCAGAAGTATTTAAAGAAGATCTTGCTAAATATCCTCAGCTCCCTCCCCTTTTAGGAAATATGGAAGAAGAACCTTTTAAAAGAGCGGCAGAAGATGTTTATCGAGGGCTCCTAAAAGAGGTACAAATACGAAGAAAGATGGGGTTTGGGACAACGGTGCTCGAGAGCTACGAAAGAAAGATCACAGCTCTACGAGTTATTCAGAACAAAAAGGAAGAATATATTAAAAATATAAAAAGTCTAAAGGACATCTATTATCCACGCACCTTGGCTTCAGACTCTTATCCCAAGCCTTCTCAGATGAAACCTACCGAAGGAGATTGGGGACAAAAAATGATACTCATGGGGAAAAATTTAGAATACGTAAAAGAGGTTACTTTTAAAGGGGATAAAAAAGCCCCCGTGCCAGAGTATCAAAAAGATTCAGGAAATCTCACCATTATTGTTCCCGAAGAAGCCCAAAGTGGCCCCGTGACTTTACACTTTACTGGAGGGAGTGTTCAAACATCCGAATCCTTTAATGTAATCCTTCCTCCAACTATTGATAATGGACAAACATGGCCTCGAGAAGGAGCCTCTGAAGAAACCGTTGAATTTCGAGGAACCAATTTAAAACGCGTGACCAAAGTTATTTTTTTCAAAAACAAAGAGACTCCATTTACACTAACTAATTCAGGAAGCTTAAAGGCTACGGTCCCACAAGATGTGGAACCTGGGCGTGTCTCTTTCTATTATATTCATTCGGATGGAAGTGAAAAAGCCACTGTATCAGACTCCTTATCTTTTTATTCGGGCCAATGCGACAATGAAAATATCCATAAGGCTTTTAAGCTCGTTTTAGAAAGAAGACCCAAGGGCTATGGGAAACAACTTCAATGTAAACCTTCTCTCTATGGCAGAGAACCGATTTCTTTAAAAAGAGCACTGGCCGTAGCTCTTAAAGAGCCGGTATCTGGAACACTATCTTCTCGAAAGCCTCCTGTGCTTTCTGGTTTTTCACCTGCAGAAGGACGAGTAGGAGGAGACATCACACTTCGTGGATCTAACTTTGCATATGTAGAAAAAGTAGAATTCATAGCAAGAAACTCTTATTTTGCTAATTTTGACATCATTTCTAATTCGGAAATTACGGCAACCCTACCCAAAGAGATGACAAATTACGAGCACGGGCCGATGGAAGTCATCATTAGACTTCATGGAGCAAATGTTTTTTCTTTTTCCCCTGTCTATGCCGATATTGTTTCAAGACTTATTGCTCACTGGCCTCCCAAAATTAATGGATTGAGTACCAATGAGTGGAAACCAGGAGTAGAAGTCACCATCTATGGAGAACATTTATTGCCAACATCTTCTGTAACTTTAAGTGGTAAAGAAATTTCAAAATTTACATCTCAAAAAAATACAGAACTTAAATTTGTTCTTAGAGAAGAAGATCGAAGTGGAGAAGTAGTCATTACCACTCCTTATGGAAGAGTCTCAACTGCAGCTAAAATGACTCTGGATCCTATCATCACAAGCATTGACCCCTCTCAAGGTCAAGAAAGTGTAACTAAAACCATTACTCTGAAAGGAGACTACTTTATTGATGTAAAAGAGGTGAAGTTCTTTAAACAAGATGCAATCGGTGGAATCCAAATAGCTCCTGCGTTCCAAACCATTTCGGAAAAAGAACTCTCTGTCACCCTTCCTGCTAAAATCTCAGGAATGCATGCAATCCGAGTCACTACAGCCCATGGTGAAAACTATAATCTCCGAAATTACAATATTGCAGAAAAAGCCGTACCCAAAATTCGAATCGCCAGTGCTGAGTTTGCCGATCAAGGAGAAAAAATAATACTGTATGGAGAGAACCTTCGGAATATTGAAAAAGTGGTGTTTAAATTAGCGAAGTCTCCTCATTCAGAACATATCTCCGCTTATGGCCCCCATATTGATCCTCCAGACGTTGGATATATTGGAGATGAAGATCGATTAGATGTGACTGTACCCACTATCCCTGCAGACACCTATACCATTCATATCTTTACCAAAGAGGGAGAAGGAAGATTATCAAAGAACTTCGAAGTTCGTAATGCACTTCGTCCCAAGATTACAAAAGTAGAACCTACCTCCATAAAATTGGGAGGAAGAATAAAGATTTTTGGAAAAAATATTTCAGATACAGCCACAAAAGTCTCTTTTATAAAAGATGGCCAAAGGTATCGTTTTCTTCGCAGTAGTGCTGATTATGTCCACATTTCTCCCCATGAACTAGAAATTAAAAATATTGGGTACATGATGTCTCCTGGAACCTATTCCATAGACATCAGCACAACCAATGGATTTAGCGAAGATTGGAAAGGGATTACGATAGGGAAAACAGAGCCCCCTGAAATCTCTTCTATTTCTCCCCAAGATAGGCAACTTGGGAAACCTGCTGAAATAGAAGGTAGAAATTTTATAAATCAAGATCATATCGCCTCTGTAAAAGTTGGAGGAACTTCAGTCAATGCTTTCGTAGAATCAGATTCAAAAATCATTCTCAAAGATATCCGTTGGGGAATGGAAGACGATCATGTTTATCAAACAGTCACTGTTCGAACAAGAGCAGGCGACGAGGCCTCAAAACCTCTGATCTCACCCAAAGAACCCGTCATTAAAAACTTTGAAGGTCATAAAGAATATTGTTTCCCTGGAGTGGGTAATGGATGTCTTGGTTTTGGAGAAGATGACAAAATGACAGAAGAAGAAAAAAAGAATAGCACACATCCCGTGTGGGGACTTGTAATCGCAGGATGTTCTAAAGAAGAAAGCGGTGGAAAGAAACGGTGTTGGGTTGTTCCTGGAAGTATTAAACATGATAATTGCTGCTTAAGACATCCCCTTGGAAAACGATGTGGAGGAACGTTCCCAGATGGAAGAAAAGCAAGGGGGGGCTTTGGCCTTGATGATGGTCCTAACGATGAAAACTGTCATCAAGAATGGGACGATGCTTTTTGGGACGTTAAAAATCGTCGGGGATTTATAATGGAATTCAACAGTAATGAACCTGCTGACTTAACTCCTATCCCAAGTGATCGCTATACAAAAGTAAAAGGAGTAAATAGTTATTATAGTTCAACAGGAGAAGTCAATGCGAGTAACGTATGCGCCGATAATAAAGCTAGTCTTTCTGCTCGCCATGGCACCTTTTATGACGCCAAGTTTTGTTGTTCTGGATATGGACAAGAAAAATGGTTTGCGGGTGTAGAAAACTGGGTGGAATGCCAAGATCCACCTTCCTCCAGTGGTGCTCGCTCTAGACAGGTTTCTAGTATATCCGTTAGAGGAGAAAACAAAGCCATTCAAGCTAGTGCCCCTCCTGCAGGCCTTGATCCTTTAGACTTACTTCCTAAAGATCAAGCTGACAAAATTAGAGCAAACATGAAAGCTGAAGAAGAAGCTAAGCAACAAAAGAGCCAAGAAGAATTAGCTAAAAAGAAATCCGAGGAGGAAGCTTTAGCCAAGAAAAAAACAGAGGAAGAACAAGCTAAGAAATTAGCCGAGGAAGCTGCAGCCAAAAAGAAATCAGACGAAGAACTAGCTCAAAAGAAAGCTCAAGAAGAACTCGCCAAAAAGAAAGCTGAAGAGACAGCCAAGAAAGCACAAGAAGAAATAGCTAAAAAGCAAAAAGAGCAAGAAGAGCTTGCTAGAAAGAAAACAGAAGAAGAGCATCTGGCAAAGAAAAAGGCTGATGAAGAACTAGCAAAAAAACAGGCCGAAGAAGAAGTAGCCAGACAAAAAGCCATTGAAGAGGCAACGAAACAGCGTCAGCAAGAAGAAGCTATGAAAAAACAGCGCGAAATAGAGAAAGCTAGAGTGCCTGCAGAACAAAAACCAGCTGAACAGAAAGCAGAAGAGAAAAAATATTGTGATCCAGAACTCCCCAGATTTTGGCAAAAAGGCTGTATTGAGCGAGGATCTGAAGTTAAAACAGAAACAAGAGCTCCAGCTTCGCAACCACAGACGCAGCAGCCACAACCTAGCAGCACAGAAGCACAACCTACGGCCCCTACTCAACAACCTGCAGCCAAAATTTGTGATCCTAACGTCCCTCGCTATTCACAGCCCGGGTGTGTGGAGCAATAAAGAAAGGAAGAGTGAAAGGCGTGGCAAGAGA
>JACPSU010000004.1:0-10152 GCA_016193105.1 Deltaproteobacteria bacterium
GGGCTAGAGGAACTGAGATCCCAGTCATTCCTATTAGTAAATTTACATGGATCCGTGGCTCTGTTCAAATATACCTTTGTCAAAAAGGCTCCCAACTCTACAGGCTCTGTAATTTGAATCCACTCAGGATCGCCGTCTATTAAAGCTGGGGATGCCAGAGCATGATTTTGAGCAAAAATATTCTTATCAAAATTTGTAAAATTCGTACGGAAATAGGAACTAACTTGATATTCTTGAGGAATAACTTTTCCTCTGTCTTTCTTTACATTAAATATAAAGGATTCTCCATACCTGTCAGAAATACCATCCAAAGTTGAATAAAAAGAATCACCATCATCAAAGCCCAATCCCTTCTGATATGTTCTGGGATGGGAAGAGGGAGGAAAGCTATTGATATTTGTAAGAGTTTTAAAATAAATAGAGTCGCGATCACTCTGAGAAAGATCATCAAAAAAATGTTTCGGACTATCATGGGGAGCCCCTAAATCATGACGAAAGCTAAAGGGTATATTATTTTTTATCTTATCGGTTACCGTTGATAAAATTCCATAGGAAGATAATTTTTCTAAAAAGGGCTGGCGTTGGATTTTCCATAAATAAAAATTAGCAGTATCATCACGACCATCACTATCAAAGCTATCACAATCACAGGTTTTAAAAACGGCATGATAAATATTAAGAGGAGATCCCCCAACATCAACTTCTAAAATATAAAAACTATTTTTTTGAAGCTGACTATTGAAAGTTAAGGTAACTTCTCCCTGTCCATATTGAAAAAACTTGATATGCCTTTTATCAATTTGACTAAAATAGAGCTGAGAAGAGTCACTAAAGTTAATTTTAATATTTCTTACGTTTGGAGCAATGTTATAGGTAATAGAATCGATGCCTGTTTCATTTAAATAATCAGAAGGATGCACCGTCGCCATGCCATGCTCAATAGCCACATTCCTAATCCAAGGATTGGGTTTTTCAAACCAACCTCTTGGATGATTGGCACTCATGCCCAGGGCTTCCCCTGCTTCATTCTGAGCATTGATTTCTAAGGCAAGATCTACCTCTACTTTTTGTTTTATGGCAGAAATAAAATTTTGAATAAACTCAGCATTGAGATATTTTTCAATGAGCTTATTTTTTGTATACGGGCGCTGTCCTACTACAATTTTTCCTTGAGTAGCATCCAAAATCACATTGACGGTAGAAATAATACTTGAATTATTTGAATTTTGAGTGATGTAAAGCTGTAAAGCTGCCATCACAGCCTCTTCTGAAGCTGTAATGCTTTGTCCAGTCACTTGAATGCCTAAGTCCAAAAGCGTTTGAGCCTCTTCTTTGGATTTTACACCTACTTTGATTTTATTTTCTCCAGGAGACACATAAAAGAAGGCTTCAGGATCAAGGATGGAAGCCCCTTCACTTGTTGAAACATCAGCTTTTACAATCACAATGAAATGGCTTTCTTTAGGGAGAGTCATTGTAATATTTTCAGAAACTGAAGCATAAAGGGGTTTAACAAAAAAATGGAACAGACTTTGGTTATTTGAAGAGGCTCCCAGGGATCGCTTCTCAATAAATTTTCCCTTATGATCGTAAATAAAAATATACGCAGATGAAAGTGAAGATTCTAGCTCAATGGTAAGATCAAAAGGCTTTAGACTCTCTTCTACCGGAGGAACAATTCCTGTTTCTCCCCCACTGCCAGGGGCACTGCTCACAGGACTTCCACCTCCTCCTCCACCGCCGCCACCACCGCCGCCACCACCGCCACCGCCCCCACCACAAGAAATAATAGCGACTGCACTTGTGAGAAGAACAAAAATAAGAACATTTCTAAGACACACCGTATTCCTCCACCTACTGAGCATGAGCATAAAGCTGTCTTAAATTGCGATAGCGTTCTTTGACTTCACGATAGGTCGCAAGAACGCTTCGGGCATAGGTAAACCGAAGTTTAGAATTAGGCATTCCTTTTTGAAGTTCGATCAAACGGCCAAGCCCCATATTATAAGCCGTTAAGAAAAGAAGATGATTGTGATTAAATTTTTTCTTAAGCCACCTTAAATACCAAACTCCTATTCGGATATTTCGAGTTGGGTCAAACAAATCACGCCTCTGGTGAGAGCGATAATTTAAATTGCTGGCAATTTCACGCCCCGTATCGGGCATAATTTGCATAAGCCCAATGGCCCCCCTTGGAGAGACAGCCCGGACTCTAAAACTAGACTCCTCATGAATGACAGCCAAAACCAACAGAGGATCTATTTTTCGCTTCCGGCTCTCAAAATAAATCACTTTTGCTAAAGAAGTGGCGCGGGAAGAGGTCATCTGCCCATAACTAAATTCTTCAACAAGTTTTTTTAAAATGGTGATGTCCTTTTCGTTGGCCATGATCTTGATCGGCATAGCCAAGGAGAAGGACACCCCCCAGAGAATAAGCCCTCTCTGGACGAGCCTTCTAAAATTCATCTCTACCCCTTATGGAAAACTGGTCATATAAAGCTTCCCACTCCCATCTACATAAAAAATCTTAATCATCTGACGTTCACGAAAAATTTGAATCTCTTTGAATGGAGCCCCTAATTGTACAGCTGAAGAAGGCGTTTTAGAACCATCATCCATAAACCTTAAATTTAAAATACTCCCCTCCACCGTGACAAGTCCACTCCCCCCACAGGGCAACGGCACAAGCGCTGCATCCGAGGCATTGACACCAGAATCTAGGGGGCTTTGAAGCCAGTTTGCCCCAAAATCTTTAGAGATTTGAAGATAAAGTTTGCTACTTTTTTTCCATGCCACCATGAGCGTTCCATCTTCACTATTGGCAATAAATTTAGGAGGAAAGTCAGGGTCTGCGTCGTCCTTATCTAATTGCGCACTCTTCCACTGACCAGACAAACGTTGAAGGAAAATTAGTTTTTTATCGCTTCGAATAAACACAATCTGAGGCACATCAAATGAAGCTTCCAGTGCAAAGGCTTTATTACTAGCTAAGGTGTCAGAACCCAAAGGCGTTTCAACCTGATGTTGACTTCCATCTGAAATAATGACTTTCAAAGCATTTTTATGGGTAAATTGTCCTTGGGTTTGTCCTTTCACCGCATAGGTTCCGACAGCAAAATAAAACAGTCCGGACTGTCCTTGGGCAAATTGAATGGCCGAGTTTAATTCTGCATCCGTAAGCTTCATCCTTAAAATCTCTGATGTCCCACTTCCATCTGGAATATAGGACGAAGAAAATTGATTAGGGAATGACACAGGAAAGTTCTGATCGACTAACCCAAATAACACCACGCGTTCGGTATTGAATGTCACCGTCTGGCTATTGGTTGATAAATCCTGATCTCGACTCACCACAAAGCTCACAGGCATTCCACTGGATGAACGCCCCCCATAGACTTTTCGGATGGCTAAAACAATTCTATCATTTTCTGGACTCTCAGAAACAAGAGAGGAAGCATTGGCCTGGAAACTCAGAGGAAAAAAACGTGTTGAAATTTTTTGTTTAGGGCTGGTCCCTGGAATTCCATAACTGGTAAAAAATCCTTCATTTTGAATATCTTTCCACACACGCACCGATGTATTGACTACTGCTCTATCTAACGCCACATTTTGAATACCTCCCACTACTTGATTAGATCCATCGATCACAGAAAATTGATTACTTCTGATAAGCCCATAAAAAGTACCTTTGGGGGTCTTAAGTTGTTCCACAGAAAAATTTGAGACCGATCCCAGATCCCTGTTTTGAGCCGCCGTTAGAGAGGCCACACTTGAAACATTGAGCTTTACATAGGCTTCCAGTTGTCCCTTTTGAAGAGAATAGGCAGAAAGTCGCACGGTAGCCTGTCCTGGACTGCGCGCCCACAAACATCCATTGGGCATCGCCTGAACAACGCCAGGCGCTGACTCCTCCATCACATCAAACTCTACGTCATTTAAAACATCTCTTTGCTCTGCAGCTCCTATACTTTGCTCCCCACTGACCGTATTCACAAACGCACGCGAATAAAACCGGTGAGTCATACCGGTGGCTAGATTAATTTCTTCCGGATATTCCTCCCCCTCTAACGTGGTAATGGAAATACGAGATGGAGCCTGCCCGCTCATACGCATGCAAGAAGACATCAGCAGGGGCAGACACAAAAAAACAAAAAAAACTCTTACAATAGACTTCATATTTTAAAAATTCATGCTTAGGACTCTAGATTTTAACTACCATTGCAACCCACGGGAACTTGAACAATATACTCTTAATTATATCTTTCTCTCTCAGATTGTCCAGCCGACATTAAAATGTCATCCTCCGGCTTGACCGGAGGATCATTAATTTCTTTACAAAAATGTCATTTTTTCTTATAGCTAAAATAGATGCAAAAAGTTCGCTTAGCCTTGATTTTATTCAGCATTTTATTGTTTTGTTCCTGCCAACGAGAAAAAATTATCCAAGATGAACATGGCATTATTAAAACTAGATTAAAAAATGGCCTGACGATTATTCTCAAAGAAACCCACACCTCACCCCTCGTAAGCATCTTAACAGACGTTCATGTGGGATTTGGACAGGAGCAAGATCATCAACTAGGAGTTGCCCATCTCTTAGAACGGATGCTTTTAAAGGGAACCCCCAAACGCCCCGCCCCAGAAGACATCTCTATTGAAGTACGAACGTTAGGAGGAGAGATTCAATCGTGGACGAGCTATGATAAAACGCAATTTCTTCTGACGCTGCCCAGTCGAACGATGGAGCAAGGGCTTGATTTGGTCTCAGACTTTTTAATCCACAGCAAACTGGATCCTACAGAGCTTTCCAAAGAAAGCGAAATAACTATTCAAGAAATTAAGCAAAATAAAGATAATCCGTTATGGATGACCCATACTTTTTTTAAACGCCTTGCGTTGCCCAAACATCCTTTAAGCAGAAATCCCTTTGGCACGGAAGAAATTCTCAGAAAACTCACACGAAACGATTTGCTTTTATTTTTTCGCCAACATTACACAGCCAAAAACATTACACTTACAGTGGTGGGAGACTTTAATGCCCGAGAAACACTGAAAGCTATTCGAAAAACCTATGAACTTTTTTCACAAGATGAACCTCCACAGGAGAGGCCCTCTCAGTCTCGAACAAAAACCTCTTCGGAAACTCCGTCTGAGGATGAAACGCAAGAATTTCGTTACAAACGATTCAAGCAGGATCTCAGGCACGCTTACGTAGAACTTGGATTTTCACTCCCCCCTCTTTCTTTTGAAGAAAAAGAAATCTTAGAAACCATCGGTTTATTTTTAGGATTTTCTCTGGAGACAACTCCAGAAGGAGGCTTTTTTTCTATCCAAAAGAAAGAGATGGGAAAAAATATTTTTGAAACAGAAGTCTCTCTCTTATCTCAAATCGAACGCTTTAAACAAGGAGCCTTATCTACCGAAGAAACAGAAGCCCTCCAAAACAGCTTAGAAACTCACGCCTTTATCAATCAAGAAAAAACAGAGCTTTTGGCAAAAACTTTGTCTGCAGTGCCAATGGCACAAGCGCCAGAACTAAAAACACTTTCAATGACCTCTCAAGGGCTTCAACGTGTCGCACAAAAATACTTTGATTGGAGCCGACTTTCGATTGTTGAATATCTTTCTTATGACGACAGCGCACATCCTTATTCTAAAGATGAGCTCTTAAAAAATCTTCAGGCTCACATCAAGCGCCCTGCTGCTTTAGAAAACACAACATCCCTGACTAAATCTCTATTTCCTCCTTTTTTAGACTTAAAAACATCATCCAGTGAAGTTACATTAAAACGCTACCAACTCTCCAATAATGCCATTTTACTTCTAAAAGAAAGCCATACCTCTCCTCTGGTCACCCTGACCCTTTTATTTCGAGGGGGACGTTTAAATGAAACCAAAAATACCTCAGGACTCACACGTCTTCTTCTGGAAACAAGCGTAAGGTCCACAACTACACGCACAGAAACAATGATCACCAAGGGATTTGAACGGCTGGGGGCTCATCTTGAATTAATTTGTGAACCAGATTTTTTTGGATATTCCTTAACGCTACTTTCCAAACACGTAGACGAAGGACTTAAAATCTTATCTGATATTATTCTTCATCCTGCTTTTTCTGAAGAGAACATTCAAAAAGCCAAAGAGAGCCTATTTCAAGAAAGCCTCCAAAGAGAAGACGATGCCCCTTCCTATACCTATGAGCTCTTTAAAGAAGCAGCATTTAAAAATCACCCCTATGGGCTCCCTGAATCAGGGCTCAAAAATTCTCTTCTAAAAACAACTTCGGATAAACTCATCCAATGGCATGCCTCTCATATAAATAGCACAGATATGGTGATCAGTATCGTTGGAGATTTTAATACACTCGACATGAGAACCAGCATGGAAAATTACTTTAAAATAGTTAAACCCAAAACCATAGAATCCGCTGAAATTGAGGATATTCGACTTCCTTCATTCATTAGTGAAAATTTTAAAGAACGAAATCGAGAACGCTCTGCACTCCTCATCGGATTTGAAACAACGCCTCAGTCTGAGCCCGATACGTATGCCCTCAAAGTTTTAGAATCTTTGACATCTGGACCTGGAAGCCGCTTTTCTCAAAAACTGAAAACAGAAGAAAAATTAACTTCTTCTATCGCCACTCAAAGTTATGCGTATTTAAAAGGAGGCGTATTTACTGCCTTTACGACGGTAGCCCCAGAAGATGAAAAGAAAACCCTTCGCACCCTCTTAGAAGAATTTAAAAAATTAAAAGATGAGCCCGTCCAAAAGAAAGAACTTTCTATGGCTCAAAATTCCTTGATTGGAGGGTTGACCGCCTCCTTGCAAACGACTCACTTTCAATCACGCCTCTATGCAGAAAATGAAATTTATGAAAAGCCCCCTCAAGCCGTTCAAACGTGGATAGACCATGTGGGAGGATTGAGCCCCACTGATATTAATCTAGCTGCCATTAAATATTTTAATTTGGATAGTTACACACTGGGTATCATTCGAGGCACCAATAAAATCCAACCCATTATTTCTGTTCCTGCGAAGCCTGTGAATATCCCAAAGCCTAAACTCCAAAAACCCAAAATCAAACCCAAACCAAAGCCCCTGCCCCCTGCACCTGAACTTACTCCCGTGCCTACGCCTACACCTCCACCAGAGGAAAAATTATGAAATTAACCTATATCTTAGGATTCCTGTTATTTACGTCGCTGCTGAATGCTGCACAAAGTGATGCAAAATCAAAAGCATTCTTAAACGCACAAGAAGTTTGGTATGGAAATAATAAAGAAAAACTAGAAGCCTTCATCCATCACTACGGCAAACAAAGTCCAGCCTATGATCCTCACCATAAACCCGTGGCGGCTTTTGATTGGGATAATACAGTCATTAAAAATGATAGCCCTTAACAAAAACTGTAATGGAGCCTCTCCATTTCTGCCGACACAAAATAACGCTGCTTGCGCTGACCTATTGCTCAATATTTATAATGAAGAACCCTTGGAAAGTGGCACCTCCCCTTGGAAACCCTCGCCAGATCCAGATAGAATTTTACCTTCCTATGCGTTTTATGCTCAACTTTTTCAAGGATATACACCAAAGGAACTTCGATCTTTTACAGAGAAAGCTTTAGCCTTGAACCTCAAGAATAAAATCGATACTAAGCAAAAGATCGGAACGAAAGAATATACGGCCTATGTGCGTATCTATACCCAAATGAAAGACTTAATTGGAGCCCTTCAACGCCAGGGGTTTGATGTCTGGATCATCTCAGCTTCTATTCAACCAACCGTTGAAGTAGCTGCCAAAAAAGTAGGAGTGGCTCCAGATCATGTCATTGGAGTCCGACAAACTTTATCCAAAGAAGGGACAGTGACGGATGCTTTTGAAGGGTGTGGCCCCTATCCTCATGGAACAAAAGATATTTGGTCTTATCGCTTAGGAAAAAGATGTTGGCTGAATAAAGTAGTATTTAAAATTCAAGATCCTCAAAAAATGCTTGAGCCTGCTCCCATCCTTTTTGCAGCGGGGGATTCTGATACTGATTTTTTCTTTTTAAAAGATGCAACCGAAGGACGCCTGGTGATCAATCGAAATAAAGCAGAGCTTTTATGCCATGCGTACCATAATGCCGATGGAAAATGGCTGGTAAATCCCATGTTTATTCACCCAAAACCACAAAAAACTTCTCCCTACTCTTGCAGCTCTTTTCAGCTCCCAGATCAAGCCGATACCGTATTTGGATTATATCCTTAAATGAGTTTTCCATTTTGGAAACACTTTTTTCCAAAAGTGCTTGCATAACTAAAATCCTGTGATACAAGCGCCTTCATGCAAATTCAAAGTATTCAGGATTTTAACGATTATCGTCCTTGGCTAGAATACGAGCTCACGAAGAGAACTCAAAAAAATCCACACTATTCTCTCAGGGCATTTTCAAAGACATTAAAAATGAGCGTGGCTCAGCTCTCTCGGATACTCTCTGGAACGCGCCCCTTAACCCTAAAAGCTTCAGAAGCAATTACCGAAGCCTTAGCTCTCTCTCCAGAAGAAAAAAATCATTTGATCCAACTGATCATTACAAAAGGACAAAGGCAGCACTCCTCCTCAACACAAAAACGCTCCCATGCCTCTACTAACAAAGATACATTTTTAGATTTATCGATAGATGCTTTTACAACCATATCCAAATGGTACCACTATGCCATTACAGAGCTGACCTTCTTAAAAGCATTCCAAAGCGACCCCATCTGGATTGCAAAAATACTTGGGATCAATGCCAATGAAGCAAGAGCTGCCATAGGTCGATTAAAGAGGCTTGGCATTTTAGAAGAAAAAAAGGGGCGCCTCACAAAGGCCTCAAAACCGCTCACCACAACACAAGATATCCCTTCAGCCGCTATTCGAAGCTTTCATAAAGAAGTTCTCGAAAAAGCAATTTTGTCCTTAGAACAACATGAAGTACACGAAAGAGACATGAGCTCTATGGTGATGGCGGCAGACCCCAAAAATATTAAAACAGCCAAAGAAAAAATTAAAAAATTCAGACGATCTTTATGCAAGTTTTTGGAGAGTGGCAAACCCTCCAGAATCTACACCCTCGGGATTCAACTCTTCCCGCTTTCGAAAGGAGACAACACATGAAACCATTCACACTGATTTTAGGACTCATCCTCATGGGAGCCTCGCTTCAAACGGCTCAGGCCACTGGCAATGAAGTCGGAAATGGCGGCACCGCCAGAGTTTGTGAAAGCAAAGTTGACAGCTCAAAATCGATTGAACCCATCGATTACTGGGAAGGCCAAATTATTACCAAGCACCACCTAGACCTCGGGCCTGGAGCTTTTGAGCAAAAGATTCAATACGTATTAGATCGGTTGGCAAAATTTGATCCTTATCGCGCCGAGAGACTTCGCAATAAAGCTCAAAAAATCATTTCAAATCTAGAAGAGTACCTTACCGATGTCCCCTTGCAACCTACTCCGGATGGCAATGCTATTTATAACCCCGCGTATGAGGATGACAAAATGAAGTGCTATGAAGTTCAATTTGCCATTCGGTTAAAAAAAATAAGAGGGGATTTAAAACGATTCTTATTTGTTCGAGACGCTTGGAACATAGGAGGAGGAGAAGCACTGGAAATTGCCCGAGCCGGTATGATCCTTCATGAAATTAATGGTGACGATGCCGTCCTTCGAGAAAATGATCCCTATCGGGACAATACTCGTTTCTTTACATTTGAAATCAGCAGTGATGCTTTTAACCAGTTTGCCATTCAAAACTATCTGCAACTCCTCCAAGATACGGATAAAATCTCAAGGACTTCAACCGTATTTATTAAAGGTAACCATTATTTTTCTCAAGATTTAAAACTAGATGCCTTTTATACAAACTCCATTACCAAAGGAATAGAAATTCCAGATCATTATGCAAAAATAATGAATCTTGATTTTGAAAAAACAGGGGATAGCCCTATTCTTGCATCCGATCAGCAACTCTTAGAGTGGGGGCAAATATCCCTTACCCTACCTATAGGAACCTCTCTCACAGGATTTAACAATAATGAGCCCTTCTCTTTCAGCTCTGTTAAACCCTATTCTAATCCTCTGGTTTTATCTTCTAATCCTAATTTTTCTATTGTGTTTCGATCTCCAAAAC
>JACPSU010000004.1:10179-11018 GCA_016193105.1 Deltaproteobacteria bacterium
ACGATTAGTTCTATTTCCACTGTCATTATTTTTTCTAATGGAACTGTTGAACTCCACGACAGCAGAGAAAAGAGATTTTTACCTTTATTTATTCAAGTACAAGAAGAGAAAGTCGTTCCCTATCGCTTTTCGCCCAATGGTTTTGTATCACAAATCAAACTTTCACCCGCTCGTGATAATGAAATAAGGTTTCGATTTACAACTACCAAAGGGGAGAAGATCACATTTGATGATTTTCGAAATGAGAAAGTTCTAACCTTCAATGAGGAAGAGTTGCTGGAATATTATGTCTCAGACGCCTTTCTGGCAGGAACCTCTGAGCCTATTGACACAGCTTCCCATATACCATGGAAAGACCCCGATCTCACAGAACATGCTTTTCGATTGGAAGTGGGCCAAATGGACATTGAAGGAAAAAACAATAACGGTCATCGTGAAACAGAAAGTATTGGCATCATTGGTATAGATTTTGTCCCAATAGATCTTTATCAGAGCAGTTTTTTATTGGGTCGCTATTATCATGAAGGAAGAGGAAGATTTGCTAAAGATCAAGTAACATTTCTTGCCAGTAGTTATCATCCTTGGCAAACATCTGATGGAAAATGGAACTTAGGATTTAGTGGCTCATTGTTACGTACAGAAGATGACAAATATCGGGGATTTGAACTCGTAGATGTCGCTCAAATCGGCCCTTCTTTAAGAGCCTATCCTTTTGAAAAATTTCCCCTGAAAATAGATATCAATGCAACTACTGCCATACATTCCGAAACATCCATATCTGAAAGAAATATCTCTCGTGCTTCTCAAGAATGGATCAATCATGCAAATCAAGTCAATGG
>JACPSU010000181.1 GCA_016193105.1 Deltaproteobacteria bacterium
AGCGGGGGGGCATGTGGTTGAACTTCCGCCATTAAATAATTCTGGGATTCAACTTCGGATGACCAAGTCTCTCTTTTATAGGCCCGATGGCGTAGCGGTTGAAAATAATGGGGCTATCCCCGATTTCCCTTACACCATTACGCGAGATGACTTTGTCTACAAATACAAGAATTATCAGAAATTCTATCTGCAAAAACTCTTAGAACTTCTGCCGTAAGGCCTCGTCTGGTTTTCTTCTTTATTTAGGCTGTGGCTTTAGTAATGCTTTTACAGCCACAGGACGTAATTCTTTGAGTTGCCGACCACTAAACGAACCTTGAGTATCAATTTCTAGCTCTTTACATTCTGCAAGCGTGGGATTCATGCATTTTCTTTTAAGAGCAAGGACTTCGAAATGAAGATCTTCTACGGCGCTTTCTTCAGAAGCAGAGGTAAGACTAATCACCACTTGATCTGTTTTAGCAGGACTTCCGGGATGTCTATCTCTCCACAAAGCTGAAGGATGTAGTACAGGAGAAGATAGATCTTCTACGTAGGGATGTTCTGTTAGAACAACAATTTTTTCAATTCTTGTGTTTCCAACCCTCCAACCTTCATCCACTAAAACAGAATAGCATGATTTAGCAGCCCATGTCGTTAGGGGAAAAGAAGCGAATAGGGCTAATAAAACAAATTTTTTCATAGGACCTCCTTTTGTCATCCCCGCGCAGGCGGGGATCTTCCCCTTTCTCATCCCAAGCTCCAAGGATGTCATTGTCAATTTTTCTTGATCCCCAGCGTGATTTTGCTTACAACTGAGGGTGGTATCGTGAATGTAGTCCAAAAATAAGGGGGTGTTGTTGTGAAATCAAAAACCTTTTTTGGTATTTTGTTTTTAATGTGTGTCTCTTTGCCCGCATTAGCCGATCATTGGGAGTCTTTAGCGTGTCAGTGGAATGGGGGCAATTATCAGCCGTATGATATGGCCAGGCGACAATGGATTGGCAATCTTGGGTATGGATTTGTAAGAATTGATCGATGCAATGAGGCTATTTTTGCTGCCCATGAAGGTTTAGTCTGTAATTGGAATGGGAATAATTACCAACCCTATGAAATCTGGAGAAATATACCGATGGGCAAAGTAGGGTATGGATTTGCAGCCTTAGAAAACTGTAATAAGACAGTTCAGTATTCTTCTCAGGGACTTTTGTGCCAATGGAATGGGGCCAATTATCAGCCCTATTTTACCCCTCAAAATCGTCCAGTGGGCTTAGATGGCTATGGTTTTTCAGCTCTAGATCGCTGTGTGCAATCGGTACAGTCATCCAGTTTTGGGTTGGTCTGCAATTGGTCAGGGAGCTATTATGCGGTCTATGATTCTTATTCTAATAGAACCATTTCTGAAGGATTTCGTACATTAGAGGACTGTAGCCACTCCATTCACCCGTAAACTAAAAATAGTATTGCTCGGCAAAAGCGGCAATGGTAACGTGTGCGTATCATGCCAAAAGTACTTCTGATTGATGATTCAAAGACGATTCAAAAAGTGGCTCGTCTCATTCTTCAAGGCACTGATTTTTCACTTTTGACCGCAGACACCCGCCAAAAAGGGGAAGAGCTTGCGTTAAAAGAAAAACCCCATATTGCTTTAATTGATCTGACGCTTGGAGAATCAGACGGTCTAGGACTTATTCAAAGTTTTAAGGCACGACCGGAAACTTCGGGGATCAAAGTAGCGCTCCTTTACAGTCATTATAAGAAGATTAAAGATGACGTGTTACTCCAAGCAGGGGCAGATGGAAAGCTTGCCAAACCTTTTAATTCAGAAGAATTTTTAGCCCTTTTAAGAGAGCTTAGAACCTCAAACAATATGTTGGACCCTCAGCCTGTGGTTCCGATGCCTCCTGATCCCTTTAAAAGTTTATTTGATGAAGAAGAGTTGGACAAACATTTAGAGTTTTTGGAAAAGCCACTTTCGGCGATTCCGCAGTATTCTGATGATGGTAAACGCCTAGATTCTCTTCCACGAGAAACCGTAGAAAAAGTTTGCCGAGAGATTATTCCCCCATTAGCTGAAAAAATTATTCGAGAAGAGATTCAGAAGTTACTTAAAGACAAAGAGTAGGGACTATATGACATTTCTAAAAGGGACACACTTAGATGAATTGATTCGCCTAGCCTTTGAAGAGGACGTAGGCCAAGAGGATGTGACCTCTGGATTACTCATGGATTCCAATCTTTGTGCTAAGGCTGAAGTGGTGAGTAAGAGTGAGGGGATTTTATGTGGACTCTTTTTATTAGAAAAGATTTCTGCCTGGCCAGAGTTGAATGGAGCGCAGTTGGCTATAAAAAGTGAGTTTCAAGATGGAAGCTTTATTCAAAAAGGGGACGTTGTGGTACGCATTCAAGGCCCATTGCAAACTATTTTAAAAGTGGAACGGGTGGCGTTGAATTTCCTGGGACGGCTCTCTGGTATTGCCACCTTAACGCACCAATTTGTGAAAGAAGTCAAAGGACTTTCTGTAGATATTTTAGATACCCGAAAAACAACTCCTGGATTTCGTTTTTTAGAAAAATACGCTGTGAAAATTGGGGGGGGAAAGAATCACCGTTTTGGGCTTTATGACGGTGTGCTGATTAAAGAGAATCACCTCATTGCGACCCAAGGAGTGAAGTCTGCCATTGAAACCATTCATAAAAAATTAAAGAAAAAAATGACAGTGGAAGTCGAAGTTAAAAATTTAAAAGAAGTAAAAGAAGCTTTGGAGGCCAAGGCGGATATTATTCTTCTCGATAATTTTTCAGTCAGCGATGTTAAAGAAGCTTTGGCTTTGATTGGAAAGCGGGCGTTGACGGAAGTTTCTGGAGGTATTCATTTACAAAACGTTAGGCGGTATGCCCAGACAGGGGTGAACCGTATTTCTATTGGAGCTTTAACGCATTCAGCTCCTAATTTTGATTTTAGTCTTTTATGCTCTTTACCAAAGGATATAAATTTAAAAAAGTCTCCTCGACCAACGACACGGCCTTCGAACTAGCCCGAAAGGGAGCGCAAGAAGGAGAATATGTTGTTGCTGAACAACAGACCAAAGGACGAGGGCGTCTCGGTCGCAAATGGTTTTCAAAACCTGGAAACCTCTATGTCTCGCTCATTTTGCGTCCCCCGATCTTAAGTCGGGATGCGCAGCATTTGACCTTTGTAGCGGCCTTGGCCGCAATGAAAACTCTGGAAAAGTATTTAAGCAGAGCCCTTCAACTCAAATGGCCCAATGATGTGTTGGTGGATGGTAAAAAAATTTCTGGAATTTTAACAGAGCTTGAAGCCCAAACAGATAAAGTAGATTTTATCATTGTAGGGATGGGGATGAACATCAATCAGGAAAAGTTTCCAAAAAGTCTTTTGAATAAAGCAACTTCTCTTTATTTGATTCAAGGAAAAGAAACCTCTGTGGATCAGGTCTTAGATGATTTACTTGTTTCTTTTGAAGAGTGGTACCAAAGCTATTTAGAAAAGGGATTTCCTCTTATTCGAGAAATGTGGGAAGAGTTAAGCCTTATTAAGGGACGTGCCGTAGAAGTAAAAGAGGGGCGAAAGAAAAAAAGAGGAGTAGCGTTGGGATTAGGGGATGATGGAGCCCTGATTATTAAAACTCCTCAAGGAGAAACCCAGCATATTTATTCTGGGGACTTGACGTGCTTTTAGCCTTAGATGTTGGTAATACCGATACGGTTGTAGGGCTTTTTAAAGGACCCATTTTATTTTTCCACAAGCGTGTTCCCAGTCAGAAACTAAATAATTTTTTAAAGAAAAAAACTTTTTTTAATCATGTGGATTCAGCTATTGTTTCTTCTGTAGTCCCTGCCTTAGATCCTCTGATCCGAAAAATACTTCAAAAGCGTAAAATAAAAAGAATCATTTTTGTGACCCATCGCTTAAACCTTCCCATTTCCCTTAAAGTAGATCGGCCGCAAGAGGTTGGAGCCGATCGCATTGTGAATAATAGTGGGGCCTTTGTGAAATATGGAGGGCCTCTTTTGGTGATCGATTTGGGAACGGCGACGACGATCGATTATCTAGATTCAAGAGGAGCTTACCTGGGAGGGGTCATTATCCCAGGGCTTAAAATTTCTGCTCAGGCTCTTTTTGAGCGGGCCGCAAAGCTGCCACCTGTGGCACTTGAGTTTTCGCCAAAAATATTAGGGACGAATACTGTTTCCCAAATGCAATCTGGACTTGTCCAAGGATATGTGGCGATGCTTGAAGGGATGATCACCAAAATTCAAAAAGAAATTAAAAAGAGACCTAAAATTATTATTACTGGGGGGCTTGGGTTTCTTATTTCTCCGCATCTTTCCTATAAGAATACCTTTGATCCTTTCCTCACTCTTCGTGGTCTTGAACTTTTATCCCGCAACCCTAGTGTTCGGAAGTAAGTTTAAGCTGCCATTTTTGTTATATCTAAGGCTAATTCTATTGAGACTTTTGGAGGGTAGCTTTCTAACTTTTCATACAATTCAGCAATTTCTTTTGGAGATGCATCTAAATTTGAGAGCACAAAAAGACGGATATCTTTTTCTGTAGTCCAGGTCATGTCTGTTGCTTTAGCTTTATTTTTTTCCCATTTAATAACCCCAGCATGGGTTACATAAAAACGTTTGGCAAAAGTTTGAAGAGTCATTCCAAAATATTGACGGATAAATTTTATTTCATTTCCTGTGAGATTGGATTGTTTCCAAGATAGTTCCTCTAAAACAAGCTCTGCTAAACGATTATAGTTGATATTGGGAGTCCAGTTTCCTCTTACTTTAATCATGGGAACATTTAGAAGTTTTACTGGAAACCCAAACCCATGATCAATGAACACTCTTAGAATTTTCTTTTCCATTTTTAATTTCCTCCTTTAAGTTAAATCAATGGCAGTAATAATCAGCATGTTATTTTTATCAAATGAAATAATAATTCTTAACTCTCTTTTATCCATCGTTTTTCCATGAATTGCATAATTCCAGCAGCCATAGGCTTGATCAAATTTATCTTTTTTCTTTTCATGAAAACCAGCTCTTAAAACGTAAAGAATTTCCATACGTGTTATGCTTCGCTCAGACTGCCGCTCTGTCACATGTCTTGTATCTAAATACCTTCCCCTATCTAAGCAATGCCAAACAACTTCAAGTAGCTTGAGTATCTTAGGGGGAGATCTCATAAGCTAAATGTAACTCAGTTACATTTAGCTGTCAATGGATAGGTTTTAGGGACTGAATGCGGGAATAGGGGCCTAAATTGACAAGTTCTCTACTGACCCCTTCGACATGGTCTTTCCCAAGCACCACAATCAATAGCTCTTCATCAGGATGGTCTTCAAGTTGAGCTTCAATGTTTGATGCTGAATTAAAATCTCTGGCGGCTAGCTGTCCTTCTTTGGGAAGGAAGAGATAACGAAGCTCTTTAAACTGAATTTTTTTTCCAACAAATGGTCTTATAATATAGTGAGCTGTTCCAACTACCACAAACAAAGATAGAGCCAATCTTTGTACAATCTCGG
>JACPSU010000203.1 GCA_016193105.1 Deltaproteobacteria bacterium
TCGATGTCTTAGTTGAAGAATATGAAGTCACTATGACAGAGAAAACCAAAACTTTTGATTTTGATCGAAGAGACCTCTCTCTTATTTTATATCAAAATTCTGAAATCTTAGGCCATTACAAAGGGGCCACAATGCATCTTAAGAATTTGAGAGAAACAAAGTCTTCAAAAAGTCTTCCGTAAATTCTTTTCCTCCAAATACAATCTGCCTAACCCATTCATATTTTTTCATCAACGCAGAGCTAAGTTTGGCTGCCTTTAAAAACTGCTCTCTTCTAAACACGTACCATCCTACCGTCTCAGCAAAATCCCTTTGATAACTTGTTCCATAGGCAGCCAAGGATACAAAATCAGATTTCTTAGCATTACGCAGTCTGGACGTCCCAAGCCAACTGATTGCTCCGAAAGAATCGACTGGAACATATTGATACCCCGCCAAAAAGAGCGCAAATTCACGAATATCCAATAATCGTTCTTGACGATTCGACAGAAAAAATGAGGTATCCGGTGAAAGTGTAGCAAAATATTTTGGCGTCGCTGTCAAAAATATCGTTCCTGCTAACCAACTCGAAGTCGTTGCTGCCCTATTTAAACAAACATCCACTTGTTTCACATGCCTTAAAACCAAATCTCTGGGATAAATAGCAAACACATCGTCATAAAACATATTCAATCTATTGACCACATCTGTGGGGTTTGCAGTCGCATCGAGATAATTTTGGAGTGTTTTTAAGACCTGACTAGACTTGGCACTTTTCCCAGTTCCTGTGGTAACCAATTCTCTTACATTGATTTTTATACCACTGATCAAAAGATCGTTGACGCGCCTCATATCCAAATTCACTATAGGGGTCGGAGGTTGAGGAGCTGGAGGAGGGGTGACAACCGGGGTGACAGGAGAAGGGACAGGCACCTTAAATAAAACTCCCAGCAGAGCATCTGTAAACTCTTGTCCTCCAAAAATATTATACTTAATCCACTCATATTTATTTTGAAGAGAAACACTTTTTTGAGCCAACTTTAAAAACTCATCTCGTCTCATGACATACCACCCCACACATTCCCCAAAATCTTCAGATGCATTCGCATACCAAGGCGTGGTCGTCAAAAAATCTGTTTTTTTCATGGAAGCCAGTTTCTTTTTCCTGTTATTTTTGTCCCAACTGATATCATAAAAACCCTTCATGTTTTCATTGGCCTCCATAAAATGTGCAAACTCATGAATATCCACCAGACGTTCTTCACGATAATCTAGAAAATAAGGAGGATCATTCTTTTTTCGATGAAAATAAGTGGGGGTCGCCCCTTGAGCCATAGTTTTTATTCTTGTCATGGCACTCCCACACCCCGTATCAATACACAAGATCAGATTAGGTACATATCCAAAAACTTTATGCCTCGGAAAAATAGCTAATAAATCTTCATGATACATGCTCAGTCGCTTTACAATATCGGTTGAATCCTTTAAAGAACCATAAAATTGAGCTAGGGGAGTTTTCACAGGCATATTTTTTGAAGTATAGCTTTGAATCTCGATATTTAACCCACTGTTCAATAAATCTTCGACTCTTTGAATCTCTTCCAAAGAGGCTTGGGCCGTTCCTAAAGATCCTGGAAGACTTGCCTGAGAAATAGAAGCCGACAAAAATAAAACTAAAAACAAACTGGTAAAAATATTTTTATTCATGAATTTCCTCCATCTGAAATGTTTCAAATAATGCAATGAACGTGCCATAGAATAAAATATTGAATTGATAACGTTTTTTGAATTTTGCTCAAAAAAATTTCATGAAAAAATTACCGCTTTGTAGAAAAAAATGACGAGAAAAATTGAACCTAAAATAATCACCCTAAAAGTTTATTGGTGGAGGCGGCGGGAATCGAACCCGCGTCCGAAAATACTACGCTTAGCTGACTACATGCTTATCACTTCAACTTAAGTTTCTCTTTTGGTGCGCCGAGGTGCAGGCTCAACCAAAAGATAGCTTTTTAAAAATCTCATCTTCTCCCAAAAAGCGACAGAGAAGACCAGCCTATATGATCGTCGCCCTTTTAAGCTCTACAGGCAAAACCTAAAAGGACGTGCCGCTTAAATTAAGCAGCGAGTGCTAATTGCTCGTTGGCAATTAAGTTGTTCCTGCGTTTTACAAGCTACAGGACCTTGGCATGCCAGGATAAGTTTCACATTCCCGTCGAAACCAGGTCGCCCCCACTCATTATTATAGCACAAATACTGCGTCGAATAAGAGGAGAAATCTATATCCGCGGACGCCCCTAGAGGTCCATCGGATATAGATTTCTCATATTCATGACCGGCGGCTTTTCATGGCGCGGGCCGTTTCACGATCCAGCTCGCGTCGTTTTATGGTCTCTCGTTTATCCCCCTTCTGTTTACCTTTCGCAAGAGCAATTTCTACTTTTGCCCGGCCTTTTGAAAAATAAATTTTTGTAGGGATCAGAGAGTAGCCTTTGGTCTGGGTTTTGCCCCACAGCTTTGAAATCTCTTGTTTATGTAAAAGAAGTTTTCGAGTCCGCATCGGCTCATGATTAAATTGATTGCCGGCTCCATAGGGAGAAATGTGACAATTTAAAAGATAGACCGCATCTTCTTTCACAAGCGCATAGCTATCATTTAAATTAGCGTGTCCCCCTCGAAGGGATTTCACTTCAGTCCCCACAAGAACGAGTCCCGCTTCAAAGCGCTCTTCTAAGAAATAGTTTTGGCCTGCTTTTTTATTGGTGCAAACAATTTTGATATTTTCAGCCACTAGACGATGGATTTGTATTTTGGAGTAACAACGCCCCCAGAAACAATAAGCGCAAAAGCTTGTTCTACTGTCATTTCAAGACGTTTAACTTGATCTTCTGGAAACATCACAAAGAAACCAGATGTGGGATTAGGGGTTGTGGGAATAAAAACATTTAATACTCTTTCAGGTGTTTTTTCTTGTGTTTCCCCTTCATTGACGCCAGTTAAAAAACCAATAGCGTAGGCCCCTTTTCTGGGGAACTCGACCAAAACCACATTTTTAAACCCACTCTTGCCTTGTCCCATAAACGTTCCAACGAGTTGTTTAATCGCCTTATAAATACCACTCACTACCGGAAGTCTGTGAAGGACCTCTTCTCCCCATCGAAAAAGAACCTTAAAAATATAATAACGCCCCAAAGCTCCCACTAAAATAATAATAAAGAGAGTAAGGATAATTCTTAGTCCTGGAATTTTAAAATCTAAATAGTGCTGAGGATCAAGCCACCAAGGGAGAAACGTATCTAAAATTCCCAATAAGAATTTAATTAAATAAAAAGTGGCAACAGCGGGACCTAAAACTAAAATACCTGCTAAAAAATTATTCTTAAAAAAATTTTTAATTTTACTCACCATTGGAATCTAAAACTACATTATCAATAAGCCGTGTCGTCTTATCTCCTTGGCCAAAATGCACAGCTACCGCTAAAACGGAGGGTGTCTGAACTTCAGAAACCTCTTCTAAAGTCTCAACATCACAAACCTGAGCATAGTCTATGTGTTTCGGATTTTCTTTGTCAATCATTTCTCTTACTTGAGCGATAATTTTTGAACTTCTTCTCTCTCCAGATTGAAAAAGCCTTCTTCCATGCTGAAGAGCCCGATAGAGCACCGATGCGCTTTTTCTCTCCTCTATCGATAAATATACGTTACGAGAGCTCATGGCTAAACCATCCGCTTCTCTCACAATGGGACAAGCCACCACTTCAACATCTAAATGAAGATCTTTCACCAGCCGATCGATGATCACTCGCTGTTGGAAATCCTTATTTCCAAAAAAGGCCTTCGTAGGATTTACAATATTAAATAATTTTAAAACTACGGTAGCCACCCCACGAAAATGCCCTGAACGACTTTTCCCACACAACTGTTTCGAGAGTCCAGAAACTTCTACTGCAGTTTGAAAATCCAAAGGATAGATCTCTTTGGGCTTAGGAACAAAGACCACATCTATGTTTTCTTTTTTCAAAAGTTCAAAATCATGTTCTAAGTTTTGGGGATATTGATCCAAATCTTCTTCGAGCCCGAACTGCAAGGGGTTCACAAAAATACTCACTACCGTGCGATCACAATTTTTCTTAGCTTGCCGAACCAAAGAAAGATGTCCTTCATGAAGCGCACCCATAGTCGGAACAAAACCAATTATTAACCCTTGGGCACGAATTTTCTGAGACCAAGTTTTCATCTCTAATAAAGACTGTAGGGCTTCCATAAGATTTAGTGAAAAGAATGTTCTTCGGTTGGAAATTTTTCTTCCCGAACCTCTCGGGCATAAGCTTGAACTGCTTTTTGGATGTCACTAGCCAAATAGGCATATTGCTTTAAAAATTTTGGTTTAAAATTGGGATCCATTCCCAAAAGATCATAAATCACAAGGACCTGCCCATCGCATCCAATCCCTGCTCCAATGCCAATGGTTGGAACTTTAAGATTCTCAGTAATATTGAGGGCTAACTCTTGAGGAATCGATTCTAAAACCACGGCATAAGCGCCTGCTTCTTCCAAATGTTTGGCATCACGCAAAAGTTTATCTTTTTGAGCGTCGCCCTTTCCTTGAACAAGAAATCCTCCAAGTTGATGCACCGACTGAGGGGTGAGCCCCACATGAGCCATCACTGGAATTCCAAGACGAGTTAAATGACGAACCGTTTCACAAATCTCAGCTCCACCCTCCACTTTCACACTTTGCGCCCCAGCTTTTAAAAGTTCTCCTGCATTTCTCACAGCTTCTTCTTTAGAAACTTGATAAGTCAAAAAAGGCATATCAGAAACC
This sequence comes from Deltaproteobacteria bacterium, assembly GCA_016193105.1. Classification (GTDB taxonomy): domain Bacteria; phylum Bdellovibrionota; class JACOXK01; order 2-02-FULL-40-11; family 2-02-FULL-40-11; genus JACPST01. Next base: position 4,802 of record JACPSU010000203.1, read on the forward strand.
AAATGCGCGTGATTTAATTTTCGAGCCACCGCTTTGGTGTGATACACCATATCTTCTAATGAAACAGAAAGAGTGTTGTTGTGTCCTTGAATCACCATCCCCAAAGAATCGCCCACGAGAACAAGATCTACAGAAGCGTCGACCAACGAAGCAAACGTAGCATCATAAGAGGTCACCGCCACAAGCTTTTCTTTTTGATCTTTTTTCTTTTGAAGATCTAGGATTGTTAAACGTTTCATGACTAGAAAGTAGTACCTAAAGAAAGTCCATAATTCAAGAGCGAACCTCCCACCTCATATCCACCCGCTTTATATCCCACTGCTTCAGGATCAGATTTCGTCACAAGTTGAGGTATGAGATAATGATATTGAAGATGAAGGTCAACGGTCACATTGGCAAGCGTTTTGCCAACACCCAATGAAGCCACATGAACTGGCGTATCAATAAAATTACTATTTTCTTCTTGGGAGACCACGTGCTCAGGCTCATAACGATAGCCCGCCCTTAAAAAAAGTCCCCACACAGGCATCTCCACGCCAACACTGGGAGAAATCACATCTTTAAATTGAACATCAGGAATAAAAGATTTCATCCCCCCTGGATTTGTAATAATCATCTGGCTTAAAGAAGTTTGATAGTTATTCCAATTTTTCCAATCCAGATGCGCTCCAAATTGAAGCCCATTTTTAAAGAGATGCGAAATTCCTGCTCCAACCATCGCAGGATCGTAAAACATAGAGGACTTGGCTAAAAATTCCACTACGGGAACATTACTCCCGAATATCCCACCCAGATCAGAATGATTTTCTAAGACCATTTTGTAATCCAGCGCTCCATGATACGAAAGATCAAAGCTCCATTCGTTCCATGTATAGCGAGCACCCACAATAGGAGAAACAGCCGGCTGAATATCCATGGCAATAGATACCGAAGAATTTATATTATTAAGATTAATTTTAGTATTGGCTCCAGAGGTTAAATAAAAATTTCCTGAAACGCCAACGGAAAAATTTTCAAAAGGTTCAATGGCAGCACCACTCACCAAAGAAAAACGCTTGGGGCGATTATAATAAAGCTCATAAATAGCTTCATAATTTTGAGACGTATTGACACTGGCCAAAGATCCAAACGGAAAAAATCCAGTTGTACCTATAGCAATTTTAGGAAATTCTTTTCGTACAGGGAGAACAAGACCAAAATTAAGTCCTGCTAAATTTGCATAATTTGTTTCAAAATTTCCAACTTCTAAAGACTCCCCTGAAACTTCACCTTGAGTGACCACATTTTCAATAGGACTAAAAAACTCAGCCGCACTCATGAATCCCACAGAAGTTTTAAGATCATGCGCCTGTGTTAAATACGCTGGATTTTGATACGCCAAAAAAGGATCTGGATGAGAAAAAGTTACAAGCCCCGCCGTAGCCGAAGCTCTAGAACTCATCCCATACGTATCGGGCGTTGAAGCCAAAATCTTTGCTGCAATGAGACACAAAACCCCTAGAGAAATAAGAAGTGATCGAAGGAAATTCCAATACATAGTAAGGGAGGCAATCTACCCCAGAAATGCCCAAATATCAATCAGCAGATGTTGAAAAAGGCTCATCTACGTCGTTGCCCTCGTCGTCTCTCCTTCGACGTACCACTCAAGTACGCCTCAGTCGCGCCTCCTCGGGCGCCTAGTATCTGAACCTTTTTGAACATCCTAAGTAAAATGATTATCTCCCTAACATCGTTTAGAAAATGGACATTTTTTAGGTCTTATTTATACATTAACTAATTGATATTGCTTGTGTTTTTATAAAACCTCTTTGGCATAAAGCTTGCAGAACAGGCTCAACGGTGAAAAATATCTTAAAATTATCTCTTATTTTGATGGTTTTTAGCCTTGGGTCGGCGACCCTGCCCGTATATGCCCAAAATGTGCAAAAAGAGGTCGCTGTCAGAATTGCAAAAAAATTGATTCAAAATACCAGACGAGAAAGTGGAGAAGTATTTTGGAGCGCACATGTGGGACCTGCTTTTTCAGAAGTTATAACCTTAGAAACCCAACAAGCTATTCGGGAAGCTGAAAAAGCATTGTATAGAGAGACCTTAGCAGATATGCGGGCCAATTTACTCAGACGATTTACAAACCCCATGACCACTGAGATAGTTCGAGATGGAGAAAATGCAGCGGCCAAAGGACTTCATAAATTTTATACTGAAATGGCAGAGGTATTTAAAAGCAAAGATGATCTTGTCGCCTACATTGAAAAACAAAAATGGGTGGAACAAGGAATATTATCTCAAGAAGAACTACACACTCTCAGAAATCTTCGCGTCAATGCTGAGGAAAGCATTTTTCTAAATCCAGTAGGCATGCAACAAGCTTTAAGACAAAGTCAGCTCCAAAGAGAACTTCAGATTTTATTAAGCCACGCAGGCCAACCCATGGCCGCAGACCTCGATCGCATTGCGCTCATTATGAAAAATCTCTCCGAACGCAACCAATATTTGTGGAGCTATGCTGAGGCCCGATTTGCGATGAAGCTTCAACACCGATGGTACTATTTGTGGACCAACCATTGGAGTAAAAATCCAACTCTTAGAAGCAATTGGTTTAGACTTTTCAAACGTTGGCAAGCGATTGTGAAAGTTCCCAAGCACACGCCTCAAAGTGCCGCTGAACTTGCTAATTTCTTTATTGGCTTCACCCATCTTCTTTCTGAGTCTTTGGCCTATCGCTCCTCTCGAGCCCTGGCTCTTCCTTGGCGATATATGGATAAAGCCATCGAACAACATGCAAAAGTTTTATCTTCTGATCTAGAACTTATGATTACTTTAAATAGCGCCCTGCCGGAAGTCAAAGAGCTCGTCGCTGCAAAAATGCGCCAAGAAGCAATCGTACTTCAGCTTGAAGAACAGTTTGATCAAGCAGGCTTTGAAGGACTTTTAAAAGCGATTCAAGGAGAAGCGCCTTCTTTAGAAGCTGGTCTAACCCAAACATTAAGAGGGGTAGAAGGAGGATATAATCCTCTGTCTTTGGCCATCCAACACACACGAAGATGGGATTTACCCTATCCTGGCTTTAGCTCTCGTGGACGCCACACAAGACAGTGGCTTTTTAGAAATTCGATGACTGTTTTTATTCTGTTACAATTTTATGATTTGGGGCATGTGATTTTTGCGGGCTCTAAAGAAGACCAACCTCCTTTTGTTCCCCTACCCTATCCTGGAGACATACCGCCCAATGATTGGCCAGAGTGGCAAGGGCAACCTCCTCAAACCCGGCCTGCAGAAGAGATTGGAGATGTCTTTCAACAAATTTTGGTTCAACAAAAAGAACAAGAAATTCAAAGGCTCCAAGAAATACAAATGAATTTAGCTGAAAAACTTTTAACTGCGACGGATGAAGAACTTCCCCTTCTCCAAGAAGAAATTCGTGAAAATGATGCTCAAATCAAAGAACTTCAAAGCGAAATTGAAGGCATCTATAAATCTTTTGGCCCTGTGAAATCCCCTGACTCTAAATAAAGAGCCTCCGTCAATTTTTTAATCTCTTCTAAAGAAAAAGTTTCCATTCGTCTTTTCACATCTATGCCTAAGTGAGCGGTTACCTTCTTCAGAACCTCAGGAGAAACCAGTTTTTTGAGAGAATTTAAAAGTGTCTTTCTTCTTTGCCCAAATCCAGACTTCACAAGCTTGATCAAGAATTTTTCTTTTAGGGAGCTTAACCCAATATCTTGGGTCAGCGACCCTTCTTTCATTTGAAAATTCACAATGGACGCAGAAACTTTTGGGACAGGATAAAAACAATGAGGAGAAACAGAAAAACAAATTTTAGGCGTTGAATAGAGTTGAGAAAGTACGGACAAAATTCCATAAACCTTCGTTCCTGGTTTTGAAACAATGCGCTCGGCCACCTCTTTTTGAAACATAAGCGTCATACTTTCAATCCAGCCCCTATATTCGAATAAATGAAATAAAACTTCCGTTGAAATATGAAATGGAAGATTGGCCACCACTTTAATTTTTTTAAACCGCTTTTGTAGAATTGAAAGATCATAAGTTAAAAAATCTTGAGGGATTACTTCGATTTGAGTCTCTGTTTGCAAAATAAAGGGAAGTTGGGCCAAAAGTTTTTTATCTTTTTCAAACGTGATTACTTTAGCAGCGTTTTTAGCCAAAGCCTTCGTTAAAATACCTAATCCTGTCCCAATTTCTAAAACAGAGTCTTCGGCTTGAATCTGTGCCGCTTTGACAATCCGCTCTGCTAACTGTTCATCTTTTAAAAAATTTTGACTGAATTTTTGAGAAGCCGAAAGCTCGTATTTTTGAAGTGTTGCCTTAACGTCCACTGGCAAATGCACCTAGATCCCAAGCATCTCTTCGCCCTAAACTTAAGTATTGATATCCAAGCGCTGCCACCATAGCGGCATTATCTGTGCAAAGACTTAAAGATGGAAAGAAAATCTCAATCCCTCGTGCATTGCCTTTAGTTTCAAAAGCATTACGTAATCTAGAATTAGCTGCCACGCCGCCTGCTACCACAATTCGCTGATATTGTTTTTTTTCCAAAGCCTTAAAAGCACGATACAAAAGAGTTTCAACCACTGCTTCTTGAAAAGAAGCGCAAAAATCATAAATTTCTTGATCTGTTAATCGCCCTAAGCGATTCACCTGATTTAAAACAGCTGTTTTTAATCCACTAAAACTAAAATCAAAATTTTCCTCTTCTAAAAAAGGGCGCGGAAAAGAAATGGCAGAAGGATTTCCTAATTTAGAAAGCTCATCAATTTTTCTTCCACCGGGATATCCCAGTCCCAATATTTTGGCGACTTTATCAAACGCTTCCCCTGCAGCATCGTCTCGTGTCGTTCCTAAGATTGTAAAATCTCCTACCCCTCGGACATCATACAACGAAGTATGTCCTCCAGAAACTAAAAGCCCAATAAAAGGATAGGGAAGCGGCTTTTCTAAAAAAATAGCCTGCAAATGTGCTTCGAGATGGTTCACCCCACAAAAAGGAAGCTTTAAGGCATAAGCCAATGCTTTGGCATAAGAAAGTCCCACGATAAGAGAGCCCATGAGACCTGGTCCGGAAGTTACAGCAATCCCATCAATCTCTCGCAACGAAAGATTCGCTTTTTTTAAAGCTTCTTCCACAATCGAATGAATTCTTTCTACATGACATCTTGAAGCAAGCTCTGGGACAATGCCCCCGTAAGGCGCATGTACGGCATCCTGAGAAGCAACAATATTGGAAAGAACTTCTCTGCCATTTAAAACCAAAGCACAGCTGGTCTCATCACACGATGTTTCAATTCCTAAGACAACATGAATGGACATTATGGAGCCACCTTAACTTTACAATGAAATGGTGCTTTTGCATCTTTTTCACCTAGGGGTCGCTGACCCAAAATACGCAGATCTTTTTCAAAATTAAACGCGGGGGATTGCGAGGGAGTATGGCACTTGAGACAGCTCTGGGCAACCACTTTTTTTGGGAGTTCTGTTTCAACCTGATGGGGGAGTTCTTGACCCAAAGCATCCTTCACTCCTCTGGGGCTATGGCAATTTTCACACTGAACCCCTATGAAGTCTTTTTTAAAAGGTGCTTTTTCAATCGCTTCCACATATTGGCGTCGCAACTTTTGATCCAGCTCTGGATGATCTCGCAGTTCCACCATGCTTCCTTTATGTTTTTTACCCAGAGTTTTATCTAAAAAGGATTCTAAGTATCCCAAGTCTTTAAATCCACCCGGTTCATGAAATCCGACTGAATGGCACACAATACATTCGGGATTTAAATGTTGATTTCGAATGTAAAGCGGCACAACTGCAGAAGCGTGTTTGGATTCTTTCCACACGTCATATTGCTCCTTGTGACACACACTACATTTTTTATAGGTCGCAACTTCTACTCTATTCCCTTGTTGAGTCACCCGAGGTTCTAAAGACGGCCCAGCCACTCCCTTTTTCTGAATGGAGGCTAAAGATTTTTTAAAGGCTTGTACTGCTTTAAAAACACGCTTGTCCCCATCACCAAACGCCTCCAAATCTAGGGCAACAAGTTCATGCTGATAGCTATTCCCCTTGGCCTTCATGAGTTCTAGCTTTTGTTCCAAGTCCCATTTTTGTCGTAAGAGCTCTTGTTCTTGACGAGCTACCAAATCATCTTTTGTCATCGCTCGCAATTGAGAAAGTTTCTCATCAATTTGGGCAAGCTTTGCTTGATCCAAGACAACCGTTTCCATTTCAGAATTAAAATGGCTCCCTTTTTTCCAAAAAATATTTAACACGCCTACATATTTTCCTTGATCCCCACTTTCTAAAATAAGAGTACTCTTTATTTGGGTAGGCTGATCTAAATGCTGCTTATCGTGCCCTCCAATCATGATATCTATTCCAGAAACTTTTTGAGTCAACTCTACATCTTTAGCTAATCCCTGATGTGTTAAAGCAATGATTACATCCACTTTTGAAGAAAGCTCTTGAACCATCTTTTGAGAAGTCGCCACAGAATCTAAAACTTTTATCCCCTCTGGTAAAACAAAGGAAGAATCGATCACAGAAAAAATTCCAATTTTAATTCCTCGAACTTCTCTCACCACATAAGGCTCAAAAATTGGTTTTTCTGTTTTGGAATCTACAATATTGGAGCTTAAAAAAGAAAACTGAGCTTTAGCTTTTAGCTTTAATAAAAAATCTAGTCCCAGAGCAAAATCTGTTTCCCCAAGCCCCAGGACCTGAAAGCCCAAACCATTCAGATGTGTGACTAAAAATTCAGCCTGCTTCGCCCATTGTTCTTTTAAATGGGAAGAGACAACCGGGGACTCAAAAAATAAATCTCCACTGTCTAAGTTTAAAAGAGTTTTTTTTTGACTTTTAAGGCGCCCAACGAGCGCTTTTCTTCTGGCAAGACCGCCCAGAGGACGGTGAACTCACCCACACGGCTCAATTTCACCCAACACATTGGTCGTATAAACAATAGAAAATGTTTCTTGAGATGCCTGGGATTTCTTTGAAATACATCCCAGGATCGCTGACCCCAGGGTCAGCAGGAAAGACAAAACCCCTATGCTTAGGTATTTCACATGCACTCTACTTAAGTTTATCTAATTCACTCTTTGCTTTTTTTGCAGAGGAAGAGCTCCCATGACTAGAAACCAGTTCTGTAAAAAAGAGTTTGGCGTCTGATTTTTTACCTAATTTTAAAAAAGAAAGACCCTGCTTGTAAAGAGCCTCGGACACACGATCACTTTTGGGATGTTTTTCTTTATACTCTTCAAATTTTAAAATCGCATTTTGATAGTCTTTGGCCTCAAAGAGTGCATCCGCCCAAAAATACCGTGCATTTTGAATTGATTTTCCCGTAGGAAAATTTTTTACATAGCGGGAAAATAAAGCTGCTGCTCCTGAATACTCCCCTTCTTTATATTTTTTCATCCCATTGGCAAAATCTAATTTTATATCCGAGGCTGCCGCTTGAGATTTTCGCTTCATTTCACTTCTCTGGCCGGCCTCTTCTATTTTTTCTTGTAGCTCAGCGATGTTTTTTTCAAGAGATAAAATCTTTTGATCGTAATCTGAAATCACCTTATCCAAGCGCTGATTATTTTGTTCTGAAGTTTTTTGATTATTTTTAATCGCATACTCAGATTCTTCCACTTTTCCACTCAAAATCTGAAGTTCCGTCTTAAAATCATCGAGCTGTACATTCGCATCCGCTTTATCTGCTTTGGTTTGCTTGAGCTTTTCCACTTCCTCTTGAAGATATTGAAGAGCCTCCATTCTTTTGGCACGCGGACTAGAGGCACATCCATTCAACAAAAATAAGGCAGTAA
>JACPSU010000204.1 GCA_016193105.1 Deltaproteobacteria bacterium
CCCAAAAAAACCACATTGTTTCATTTATTTCACCCATTACAATTTTAGCTACTGGAGGCTCTGGAAAAGTTTACCTATATACGACAAACCCAGATATTGCGACGGGAGATGGCATTGCAATGGCCTATCGAGCTGGGGTACCGATTGCCAATATGGAATTCTTTCAATTTCATCCGACCTGCCTCTACCACCCCAAAGCAAAATCGTTTTTAATTTCAGAAGCCGTTCGGGGAGAAGGCGGAATTTTGATTCGAAAAGATGGCACTCCCTTTATGAAGGACTATCATCCCCAAGGATCTCTAGCCACGCGAGATATTGTGGCGCGTGCGATTGATCAAGAACTTAAAAAAACAGGCGATGATTGTGTTTACTTAAATATTTCTCATAAAAGCCCTGAGTTTATTCAAGAGCATTTTCCGACCATCTACAAAAAATGCCTAAGCTTTGGAATCGACATTACACGTGAACCTATTCCTGTTGTTCCAGCAGCTCACTATCAATGTGGGGGGGTTGCTACAGATATTCATGGACAAACTTCTCTTTCGGGACTTTATGCCATCGGGGAAGTGGCTTGGACAGGGCTTCACGGAGCCAATCGTTTAGCCAGCAATTCGCTCTTAGAAGGATTGGTTTTTGCACATCGAGCGGCCCGTCACTCCAAAGAACGCCTGAAACAGATGAGCCCTTCCATCCCCAAGCTCCCTTCTTGGGATAGCGGGCAGGCTCAAAAAGCCAGAGAACATGTGGTGATTTCTCATCTGTGGGATGATATCAGACGCTGCATGTGGAATTATGTGGGGATCGTACGTTCAAATCAAAGACTAGAGAAGGCTTCTCTTCGCATCAAAGCACTTCAAGAAGAGATATCTTCTTATTATTGGGAGTTTACACTTAACAAAGATTTAATTGAAGTTCGAAATATTGCTCTTGTAGCTCAACTCATCATTGAATGTGCACAAAAACGAAAAGAAAGCAGAGGGCTTCATACCAATATTGATTTTCCAACCAAAGATGAATTCTCTGCGGCCACTTCAACATTTCGCATCAAACCCTTGTATTTAGCTCTTTGAACAGAACTATTTTTAAAAATCTGTTTAAACTCTTCCTGGGTTAAAACTTTTAAGGCTTGCAAGGAAGGGACAAAAGTGTGAGGGCGAGGCTTAAAACAAGAAAGATCGGGGACCAAAGATTTTTCATTCCACGGACAGACCTGCTGACAAATATCGCATCCAAAAATATGTTGCCCAATCATAGATTTTTCTTCTTTCGAAAACTCCCCTCTCTTTTCATTGGTCAAATAGGCAATACAGCGTGTGGCATCAAGCTCATAGGGGGTCAAAGCTTGTGTTGGACACGCCTCTAAACATCGCGTGCAAGATCCACAATGGTCTAACTCCAAGAGATCTTTTTTAAGATCAATATTGAGAAGAATTTCTCCTAAAAAAATATAAGAACCAAAATGGGGATGAATGACACACGTATTTTTCCCAATCCATCCAATGCCAGCTTGCTGGGCAAAACTTCTTTCTAAAAGTGGCGCCGTATCTACAACCACCTCCCCCTGTGCCCCTGGAATCAGAGCTTGAATTTGAGAAAGCAAAGCTTTTAACTTTTCGTTCATAACTTCATGATAATCATCTCCCCAGGCATAATTAGAAATTGTCCCTTTTTCCATCGAAACAGATGAAGGATTTTCAAAAGAGGTCTTGTAACTTAAGGCACAGCACAAAATAGTTTTAGCGTCTGGATAAAGAGACCTAGGATTTTTCTTTTTCTCAAAATGTCTCTGTAAATATTCCATCTGGCCCCCCAATCCTTTTTGAAGCCATGTTTTATAAAACTCTAAATGCTCAGACTGGGGTTCAACTGAGGAAACCCCTACCAAATGAAACCCTTCAGCAAAAGCCAGATCTTTTACTTTTTCTGTTACCTTATTGAGCATAGACAATTTTTCCACCGATGACCGTCATCTGCGTCTTAACCTCTAAGAGTTCTTTTGGGTGTAGCCTAAAAATATTTTTAGGCAACACCACAAAATCAGCAAGCTTGCCCACCTCTAAACTTCCTTTTATATTCTCTGAAAACTCTGCATAGGCTCCCCCTAGTGTATACATGTGAATCGCCTCTTGAAGATTCAACCTCTGCCCCTTTTGAATCATCGCCGCACCTATTCCCCAAAGAGGATTGTGTGGTTCAATGGGAGCATCTGATCCTCCACACAGAGGGATCTTCTCCTTTAAAATATCTTTAAATCGGCCCACTTGAGAAAGTCTCTTTTGACCCAACCGAGATTTAAGCCAAGGGCCATCTGAAAGTGCATGCCAGGGCTGCATTGAAGCGATGACACCCAGGGTCTTCATCAAAAACAGAGCTTCTCGATTTAAAATCTCCACATGTTCTAATCGAATTCTTTTATCACCCAAGGGTCGCTGGCCCAACTCTTGAGGCTTATATTTTGAAGCCAATACTTTTAAAAGCCAAAGACTTGCCTGATCTCCTAAGGTATGAAAAATGAGTTGAAAATGTTTTTGAAATGCAGAGTGAACCCGCTCTAAAAGTTCTTTTTTTTGCCACAGGCAATATCCCGTAGACTCCGGCATGTCACAATAGGGTTCAGATAACCAAGCTCCTCGGGAAGACAAGGCTCCATCAATAAATAGTTTTTGAGCTCGAACCGTTAAATGATGTTGGAATAAATTTACTTTTGGGGAATAAAATTCTTTCAGTGCTTCTTTTCCATAAAGGGCCCCATAAACTCTCAAGTCATATTTTTTAGCTCGCATCAACTCACTTAAGTTTTTGAGTGGAAGGCTCTGCATGGCCATATCGTGAACAGAAGTAATTCCTTCACGAACACAAGCTTCTTGGGCATATAAGAGCGCTCCCTTTATTTTTTGAGAGGAAAGCTTGGGTCGAAGTTTAAAAATAATCTCCATATCTTTATCGACCAAATAACCCAAGGGATACCGTTTTTCCAAGTGAGCTCTTTTTAAAAGAGATGTATTCACCCACAGAGCATGTTCATCTTTTTGTCGAATCAAAAGCGGAATACGCGAAGAAATACGATCTAATCCCTGCGCTGTTAAAGGATTCGTTTCTTTCCACTTCTCTAAATCCAACCCATACGCCTCAATCCAGACTTCTTGAGTTTTTCTTCCAAGTACCCTTTTTTTTAGCTCAGCTAAAGAACGACACGAACTTACATCCACTTCAAATTTTCTCTGCCCTAAAAGCATGAGATGCACATGAGCATCGATCCAACCTGGAAGGACATATTTATTTTTAAGATTAACTTTTTTTTGAACTAAAAGATGACGATCGGGAGCACCGGTTCCCAAAGCAGTAATCCATCCCTCTTTGACGGTAAGCCAATTTATTTTTTTACGTGATGGAGTAAAAAAATTTCCATTATAAAAAAGGGTATCAGCGCGCATGCTTTTGAAGCCAAGCATAGGCAGCCCCTAAAAGGCCCGCATCATCCCCCAATTTAGACTGCACAATTTTTAAATGCTGTCGGGGACCTTTCATCGCCGATTCTTGGGCACCCCGATGACACGAGGGATAAAAAAAATGGAACGCCTGAGACAACTGCCCTGCCAAAATAAAAAGATCAATATTTAAAAGATTGGCCACACTCCCAATCCCCCTTCCTAAAAAAGCTCCCATCTCTTCAAAGGCATGCAAAGCTAGAGAGTCCCCTTGGCCGGCCTTCTGATAGAGTTCTTCCCCAGAATATCCTGTTTTTTTATGAAGTGCAGATGCTGAAGCAAAAGCTTCTAAACAGCCATGGCCTCCACAGGAGCAAGGCGTTTTCCCAGAAAAATCAATTTTAAGATGCCCCATTTCACTGGCCATCCCTCGGACCCCTTTCCAAAGTTTCCCATTCAAAAAAAGTCCACTCCCTATCCCAGTACCCAAAGTTAAACAACAAAAGGAAGACTCCTTTTGCCCCTCTCCTAACCAAGCCTCTCCTAAGAGAGCAGAGTTAGCATCGTTCTCAACGATCCAAGGGACGGATAAAAAAGAAAGACTCTCTTTTAAATTTTGCCCCACCAAAAAGGGGAGATTAGGAGCATCTTGCACCTCCCCCGTTTGCTCTTCCAGTACAACAGGCAAAGCTAAAGCCACCCCTTTACACAAGTTCTTTTTCAGATGGTCAGAAATTCTATCTTCTAAGCTTTGAAAAAACGCACTGGAAGAGATATCCCTATGACTAGGATAGGTCATTTTTTCTAAAATATTTCCTTTGAAATCTATGGGTGAAAATCGCTGGTGGGTCCCCCCCACATCAATGGCAAGAATGGTTTCCATATGCTAAAAAGTTTTTAAGAAGTTTTTTTCCTTCTGAAGTTAAAATGGATTCTGGATGAAACTGAACTCCTTCAATCGGATAACTAGAATGTCGAAGAGCCATGGGAACCCGATCTGCAGTATACGCGGAGATCTCAAAATCCGAAGAAACTTGATCCCCATCTACAATCCAAGAATGGTATCGCATGACTTCTAATGGACTTTGAACATCTTTAAAAATACCTTTGCCGTCATGAGATATCCAAGAAGTTTTCCCATGAAAAATATGAGGAGCCAAGGAAAGTTTTGCTCCAAAAACTTGAGCCAAAGCTTGATGCCCCAAACAGACCCCTAGAATGGGGATATGCCCAGCAAAAGCACGAATCACCTCCAGACTCATCCCTGCATTTTGAGGAAGCCCAGGCCCAGGAGAAATAACAAGATACGAAGGATGTAACTGTTGAATTTCGGATACCCCCATCTCATCATTTTTAATCACACGAATATTCGGATAGAGCTCTCCAAAATATTGCACTAAATTAAACGTAAAAGAATCATAATTGTCGATAATTAAAAGCATTAGGATGCCCCCGTTAAGGAGTGGGCCTCTTTGTTAAATCGTCAGATCCCCCCTGACCAGAAAAAAGTGTTATATTTTGTTGCTCTCTTTGTTGATACAGCTCAGCCAAAGATAAGAATTTTTCTCCAAACATCACATTTAATTTGACCGTAAAAGAAAAACCAGAATCAGTCTTATCTTCAAAATTCATATTTAAAGCCCAGCATTTTGTTTTAGGCAAATATACTACTTGAAATATTTTTTCTAAAAATTGATCTTTATCAAAAGAATAATTTAGCAAGTAATTAAATTTTAAAATATCAATAAAATTAAAATTAGACCCACCATTGATTGACTTACTCCCCCCTTTACGTTGATAAGTTGCATTCCAATGATGCACATTGGTTAGAGGATCCACATAGCTCATTCCCTGAGACACCCGAGAGACTCTATCTCCATACATATTGTAATCTAATTCGGTAGAAGAAGAAAAATTAAATAAATTAGCAGACAAAATAGATTTGATATCACTCCATGGCCGAGGCGTCCCTGAGGTTCTTCGAGCCTCTAAAATATTATACTCCTGATTCATATCTAAGCGTGCACCATCAAAATATTGCGCTCCCAAGGTTGAGGGTACAAGAGGAGCGGCGGCGGAAGAAGCAGCGGCTGTTAATGTTTTAAAAACGAGCCTATTTTGCAATCCCCAGGAAATAGTATGCGTCGTCCCTAATTCATCCAACCCATCAAAAACAGGAATAAAATTATCCAGTTTTGTAAAAGGCGAATAATGATAGGTCAACCTGGGTTCAATAATATGCTTAATTTTATTTACAGATTGTCTTTTAATATTAAAAATACGATTAACATTCGTCGTAAACAAAGAGTCGAAATCTAGCATAGATCTATTTTTTTGACGTTCCCCAACAGGGAACCTCCACCATGTTCTACGCACTCCTGCTCTAGGCACAAATTCGAAATATCGTTGGAACTTGATTGGCAAAGATACTTTGGGGAACAGATCAAAACGGTGGTCTCTTAAGATTTTATCTGTCCCTGGATCAAAAACACCATTTGCATTTAAATCTTTAAAAGGATCTCCCCTATTAAAATAACGCACATAAGAGAAACTGCCACTCCAAAAAAGAGGCAAGCCAAAATAATTTGTTTCCAAGGCATCCGCTCGAAACTCAGGAAGTTTATGAATAATATCTTTATTCGTTCCTTGAGGATTGGTATTTAAAAGAGACTGGTAATAAATTCCCTCTAGATTAAAAGCAAAATTGTCCCAATGAAGCCCTTGGAGTACTTTTGTTTCTAAGCCAGCTTCCTGTCGCCCTTCTATATCTTTTACAAAATCTTTCACATAATCATCATCACTGACTAGACGTACGGTAGCTTTATTAAAAAAACGCGGCGTAAAATACCATTGATGATCATAGGATCCAGCATAACGATCACGATATCCAAAATCTTTAAAAAATTCTCGATCTTTTACATAATAACCATTAAAAGCACCACTACTTAAATCACTTAAAACATAGCGATATTCCAACCCATCCTTAAATCCTCTTTTTGAAAAATATTCTAATGAAGCTGTTGCATCATGCGTACGGCCTAAGGCTAGAAAAAGAGCATTCTTCAATTGAAAGCCACCCAATTCCGACCCTCCAAAATCAGGCATTAGAAAACCTGTTTGCCTCTCAGATTTCACCGGAAAAAAAATAAAAGGAGAATAAAACACAGGAATACCTCCTGCTAAAAATATAGGATGCTCGGCCGTAGCGTAATTTCCAATCGTCACATCCGCCTGATAACTCCAGATTTGCCAAGGACACGTCTCATCTTCTTTTACATCGCACGTAGAATAATACCCCTTCACAATATGATATTTCTTTTCTCCTGTTTTAATTATTTTTTTAGCTCGAAATCTTGAAAAACCACTTCTGACCTCCGCCTGAATCATTTCTCCTAATCTGGTTTTATAATTATATTTTAACTGATGTGCTTTAATAAAAGTTTGTTCAGAGGGAATATTTAAAAAAACATTATCGGTTGCTGTAAGCTCATTTGTTTGCCTTTCCAACACCACATTCCCTGCCTTGAGCTCACTCCCGCTATAAAGAACCACAGCTTCACCTTCTAAAATAATTTTTCCTGTTGCAAGATCTTGAAAATGACGTTTCGCTTTAAACTTTAAAGGCTCGCTTTGTTCAGACTCCCCAAAAGCCAGAGAAGTAGAGAATAAAAAAAATAAAAAAAATATATTTACCTTCACAAAAATAACCTTTTGGCTTCAGAAACTGTATATAAAGAACCTGTCACACAGACTAAATCATCTCTGTGAGCTTGACGAATAACTTTGGGTAATACCGCTTCGATGTCATACTCCCGCCGCACTTTTCTTTTTAAATAGGGCAAAGTCTTAAATAACAGATCTGATCGAAGCGCTCTTCTCACAGGTAGCTCTATATACGAAAGAGAATCTGCATAAGAAGAGACCAGCTTAAACATTTTCTTGTAGTTTTTATCTGCCAAAACCCCCATCACCATATGAAGTTTTCGATACTGAAAATCACTTTTCAAGGATCGCAATAATACTTGAATTCCAGCCGGGTTATGCGCCCCATCTAACATCACCAAAGGTTTTTGACGTACAACTTCTAAGCGCCCCGGCCAATGAGTAGATTTGAGACCCCCTTGAATAGCTTCTTCTGAAATACCCCATCCTTTTTCACGAAGAAGACGCGCCACTGCAATTGCGCAGGCTGCATTTTTTCTTTGATGAAATTTACCAGCCAAAGACAACTCAAAATGAGGCTCAATAAAAAAATTGCGCCCTAGAATAAAAAGTTTTGCTTTTCTTTTGCGACAAACAGCTTGCAATTGTCTTTGAATCTTTGATTGAGAAACTGCCGTCACAACCTTTCCCTTAGGCTTAATAATACCTGCTTTTTCATAGGCAATTTTAGAAAGTGTATTGCCCAAAAGCCGTTGATGATCAAAATCAATAGAAGTAATTACAGAAACCAGAGGCCGTAAAACATTGGTAGCGTCCAAACGTCCCCCCAACCCTACTTCGACTACTGCAAAATCAACTTTTTTTCTGGCATAGTATAGAAATCCCATGACCGTCATAAACTCAAAGAACGAAAGAGATATTTTTGTTTTTTTCAGAAACTGATCCAGTTCGTTAACCAAAGAAACAAGCTCTTGTTTGCCAATCATTTTGCCATTGAACTGAATGCGCTCTCTCACATCCAAAAGATGTGGAGAAATATAGGTTCCAACCTGATAGTCCGCTTGCCTCAAAATGGAACTGAGCATCGCAACGGTAGAACCTTTGCCATTGGTCCCCGCCACTAAAACAGAAGGGAATTTTTTTTGAGGATTTCCCAAAAGCTTCAAAGCTTTCTGGGTTGTTTCAACGCTTAAAAAAATTCCTTTTTTTTCCAGCGCCAAAAGATACGTTAAAGCATGTTCGTAGCTACGAATGGACATTATAACTTAGGAAGCGTAATCCCTCTTTGCCCTTGATATTTGCCATGACGATCTTTATAAGACGTCGCACAGTGTTCATCCCCTTCATAAAAGAGGAGCTGCGCAATTCCTTCGTTGGCATAAATTTTAGCAGGCAAAGGAGTCGTGTTTGAAATTTCTAAAGTCACATGACCTTCCCATTCAGGCTCTAAAGGGGTTACATTAATAATAATTCCACAACGCGCATACGTACTTTTCCCCAATGTGACCACCAAAACACTTCTAGGAATACGAAAATATTCAAGAGTCCTCGCTAGAGCAAAAGAATTTGGAGGGACAATGCAAATATCCCCTTTAAAATCGACAAAAGATTTAGGATCAAAATTTTTGGGATCCACAACGGAGCTATTCACATTCGTAAATATTTTAAACTCGTTTGATACGCGAATATCATAGCCATATGAAGAGACCCCATAAGAAATTACCCCTGCTTTAACCTGTGCATCATGAAAGGGCTCAATCATCCCCTGCTCAAGAGCCATCTTTCGAATCCATGTATCAGATTTAATAGACATATGGGGTATTTTTAAATGACCCCATACCTTTTGTAAAGGAGATTATCTTTAAAGTTTTGGCTTAAGTCTGCCCCCTAAACAACCGATAAGCCTTATAAGAAAGATAGAGTAAAAAAGGAGGGACTTATGAAGAAAAATAAAACCCTAACGTGTGAAGAATTTAAGAATAAAATTGACATGCACGAGGATTTTATTCTTGTAGATGTGCTTTCAGATAAAGACTTTCACAAACTCCATATTACAGGAGCCATTAATATTCCTTTGGCAGATTTAGAAGCCAAGGCCAATCAGTGGCTGAGCCGTCACATTGACATTATCATCTACTCGGCCAACCACGTCTGCAAAGGAGCTGAATTTTCTCAAGAAATTTTAGGGAAAATGGGCTTTCGGGCATGGACCCTAGATGGGGGCTTAGAAGAATGGGCCAAATATCAATACCCTATTGAAGGAGATTTTAACTACAAGCCGCAACCTATTTTGACGTTACCAACTTCTTTGCAACCCAAACCCGTAGTCGAAACAGCTGCAGCACAACCAACTCCTAAAGCAGAAGAGCACAAGCAAGAGGGACACAAACCCCAGCTCCACAAGAAAAAAGCGGCTTAAGAGATCCAAATTTCAAACGCAAGCTTGGCCTGTGCTTCAAACATGGGCCAGCCGTTCATTGTATAAAAGCAGCGGCTTTTGCACTGGCGGATGAGAAGCGTTTCGGCAGGATTATAGGTCACATCAAAAAGCCAGACTGGATTTTGAAGACGGACAATATCTAGCCATTCCAATGTCGAACCTTTCATTCCCAAAGGGGTCGTATTTAAAATAAAAATGTTTGTCATTCTAAGCCCGTCATCCCCGTGAAATCGGGGATCTCCCCACTCCCCAATTTCAACTCTTATATCTGAAAAATAGTGTCCTAATTTTTCACCCCACTCTTGCGCTTTTTCAAATGTACGATTGATGAAGATAAAATTTTTGTACCCAGCCTCTGCTAATGCAAAACTTAAAGTACGCCCTGTAGCTCCAACTCCCAGAACAACACTCGTCACTGTTTTAGGAGGCACAGGATTCCATTGATTCAAATGAGCCAAAAACCCAGGGGCATCTGTATTTGTCCCAACCCATTTTCCATTCCTATTTTTTACACAATTCACAGAGGAAACATTCTGCGCAAACTTTTCACATTCATCTAAATGCGAGATGATTTTTTCTTTAAAGGGCATCGTCACAGAAAAACCCACACAGCTTTGATCTTGTTTTAATTCTTGAATATTTTTTTCAAAATCTTTGGGCTCCCACTCTAAAACTCTAAACTCCCAGCCTAAGCCCTGCCGCTGAATATTTTCCTCATGAATCCGCTTTGAAAAACTATGCTTGAGTGGCCACCCCACCACCCCAATCCATTTGTTATTCATACAATGCATTAATTATGCGCTCTTCACAACAAATGCAAATACTCAATCCAAGTAAAATAAAGAGACAAAACGATAACTTTGCTCCAAAAATTTGGAGCGCTTTATTTAAGGGAGGCCTTGTTTAGAAATACTATTTAAGTTAGTAGTTCTTCTATAAAAAAGGAGAAAGTTATGAAATATAGTTTTCATGTTTTATTATTTTCAGTAGTAATAGCAGTATTGTTTGGACAACACATCTTAATAGCTCAAGAAAATACTCAGCCATCTTTAGAAAGCCGCGTGGCTGTTTTGGAAAGTAAAGTAGCCAACTTAGAAAGCCAAAAAAAATCTTTATGGTCTTGCTCATCTCAATGTGGAGGATTTAATAACTATAGTGCGTATGATGCCAGTCAACCTGGCGGCCACACGGTCGTCGGAATTGGAGCAACGTCTCATGAAGCCTTTGCAGACATGGAATCCAAGTGTTCACAAACTTTATTTTCAGGCATCCAGATCGTCTATATTGGTTCAGGTACCCCAGCAAGAAGAGTGGTAGACGCCAGCATTATTAACTCTTGCGTTAAAAACTAATCATCTCTAACATCATTTAGACTACAAAAATTTAAGGTTGAGCTTGCATGGGATCGCGTTCCCATCTAAAAGTTTTCTGACTTCTCCACTGGTTATGCGTTCTGCACAACAAACGCAAGTTGTCAGCTGTCGTACTCCCACCCAAACTCCACGGTTGGACATGATCTAGTTCTAAAAAGTTTTTCTCCGCACACTTCTTTCCCTCCGGACTTGTGTAGGAGCAC
>JACPSU010000205.1 GCA_016193105.1 Deltaproteobacteria bacterium
CAAAAGGCAGCCTCTTTTATAGAGAGAAAATTGTATAAAGATGGAAAACTTTTAAAGCGATACCGAGAGGGAGAGGCGCATTTTGAAGGGACGCTGGATGATTACGTCTATCTTATCTTTGCTCTTTTAACGCTCTATGAATCTGATTTTAGTGCGAAGTGGTTTCGGTGGGCCAGAGAGCTTCAAAAAACTCAAGATCAGTTATTTTGGGATTCGAAAGAGGGGGGATATTTTTTTACGGTACCTGATGCCCCGCATTTGATTCGACGATCCAAAGAATATCATGATGAGGCGCGTCCCAATAGCAATGCTGTTTCTCTTTTAAATCTCTTAAGACTTGATATCCCTTGGCCATCGAAGCCATCATCAGCCCATTCCAATCCGTTAAAACCTTATCATCCTTATAAGGATGAATACGCTTCTTTCGAACTTGAAAAAGCTTTTGATGTGCACTGTGAAGAAGCGGATCTTTTTTTATTCCCCATGAAAATTCCTTTTGCAAATTTAAAATTGTTGCCCCATGCTCGAAATTGCCGTGGGATGCCACCCCATAAACCTTGGAAAATTGATGAAACTCTTGCTCCGTTAAATGTTTTTTCAACTCCGCTTCAGTCCATACATAAAACTTCCCTTCTTCTCCTTCACTATCGGCATCTTCGGCAGAGTAAAAACCCCCTTCTCCTGAGGTCATATCTCGAAGCACATAGTCTAAAATTTCTCGCGCAACTTCCCGATACATTTCCTTGTGTGTCAGCTGATAAGCTTCCAAATAAGTCCAAGATAAAGAAGCATTATCATAAAGCATTTTTTCAAAATGCGGAGTCAGCCACTGCTCATCTGTTGAATAGCGATGAAATCCCCCTCCCAGATGATCATAGATTCCCCCTCGGGCCATCTGATCCAAAGTCACCTCTATCATCTCTAACACTTTTGGATTTTGCGTACGCCTGGCCATGCGCAGTAAAAGCTGAAGTTTTGTACTCGGAGGAAATTTGGGCGCATGACCAAATCCTCCATTGGTCGAATCAAACGATCGCAGGGCTTCCTTATAGGCCAAAATTAAATTTTTATCTGAAAACTCTTGGGGTGTGGTTTTGGAAACCTGAGCCCTTAAGTGTTGCACCATTTGTTCAGACATACCTTCCACTTTTTGTCTCTCTGTGTTCCAACTGTGGGCGACTTGATTTAAGACAACTAAAAATTGATTTTTCGGCCAATAGGTCCCTCCAAAAAAGGGCTTTAAATCCGAGGTTAAAAACATACTCATAGGCCAACCGCCGTGGCCCGTCATCGCAACCACGGCATCCATATAAATTTTATCGACATCCGGTCTTTCTTCCCGGTCTACTTTAATAGAAATGAAATGCTGATTTAAAACTTGAGCCACCTCTTGCTCTTCAAAAGATTCTTTTTCCATGACATGACACCAATGACAGGTGGAATATCCGATGGATAAAAAAATAGGTTTATTTTGCGCTCGCGCCGCTTCAAAAGCTTCGCCTCCCCAGGCATACCACGCCACAGGATTATCCTTGTGCTGCAAAAGATAGGGACTTTTTTCTTTTCCTAAACGGTTAGAGCTTGTAGTTTTTTGGAAATTTCTTTGAACCATAATACCCAACACTAACAAACTCATACTCACAAAGAAAAGAATAATGATTTTGCGCATATTTCCCCCATCTTGACGCTGCCTATTTTTTAGGCTATATTACGCCCTGTCTTTTATGAATAATATCAAAATCGTTCTTTTATTTCTCTTTCTTTCTGCTCTTATTATTTTTTCCCAAGGATGCCGACTTACCCAAGAAAAATCAACGGAGGAATCGCTCTCTTCCACTGTTAAAAGTAAAGTCTATAGTGTCTCGTTTGAACCTTCAGAACTAGAACATCTTCAAACCATTATTATTTCAGGCATTGATGCAACAGAGGCAACAGCCTCTATTTCTCCTACAAATCAGATGAAGCTCTCTGTGAAAGCTTTGTCGGACACCGAACAAGGGCTCAATGATTTTTTTGATCATGTCCAAGCCGAAGATGATGGAGTCACACTCAAAATTAAACTTTTCAGCAACATGTCTCATATATGCCATTATGAACAATTTGGTAGCTTTATTGAAGTTAAAGGAATTTGTGCCAAAGATTTAAAAATTGAGCTTCCAAAAACGTCGTCTGTCCGAGTTATTTTAAATGACATTCGTGCTAATAAATACATTGTAAAAGTTCTCAATGGAAGAATTATCCAAGAGCTTTATGCTGGAGATACTTTCGAAGAACTTCTCGATATTTTAAGACGAACAGGATTTTCCTCAGATCAGTTGAATATTTTGGAACTCTATCTTAAATATCATTCTGGAAGAATTTTTTCTGCAAGAGACGCGGAACAAATCATAAATAGCATCTTTTTTTCTGAACGGTTTAAAGTCGCTCGTCTTCTCTCTGGACGTATTATAGACAGAGAAAACTTGGACCCATTAGAAAAATTCTTTCCTTTTACTGCAGAGTGGCAGAAGATACGGGAGTATCTGTCACAGTAAGCTTTCTCTTTTCAATCCACACCGATAACCAATACCCACTTTCATAAAGAATCATTAAAGGCACCGCTAAAAGCGTTTGAGTTAAGGGATCTGGCGTAGGAGTTAAAACTGCCGCTCCAATAAAAATAATTAAAATGGCAAGTTTCTGTTTCTTTCGCCACGTCACCGCCGATACCATCCCAATTCTCACAAGAAGCGCCATCCCCAGAGGAAGCTCAAAAATACTCCCAGTCATAAGCACCAAGATCAAAAGCAGTGTGACGTACTCATTAAAATTAATCATGGGAGTAAGTCCTACTTGAGTTCCAAAGAGAGCTAAAAACTGAAGCCCATAGGGGACAAGCAAAAAATAGGCAAAAGAGACTCCACTTAAGAAGAGAGCCAAAAAAGAAGGGAGATAAAGATATAAAAGCTTTCGGCGTTCTTGTGGAAATAATCCCGCCATCACAAATCCTAAAATTTGATATAAAATAAAAGGAAAAGTCAACACAAATCCAAAAAGAGCACAGATTTTAAATTGAGAAATAAAAGCATCTTGATACCGAAACACATATTGAGAGACTGGCAGATCCAAATGTTGCATCGCCCAGCGATGAGGACCGTTCACCAAATCTAAGAAAAACTTTCTTTGAGAAAAAGCTAAAAGAAGCCCCCCTAAGAAGAAAAGAAGACTCCAGATTAAACGTCGACGGAGTTCTTCCAAATGCTCAATAAGAGACATTTTATTCATAAAAATGAAGAGCGGGGAGTTTTATTTCTGAGCCTAAGACTTTTGAGAAGGATCGTTCTTATCTTTTGGAGATTCTTCGCCTTTGAGACCCTCTTTAAATTCCTTGATCCCTCGGGCAAGTCCTTTTCCGAGCTCGGGTAACTTTTTAGTCCCAAACAAAAGAATCGCAATGGTTCCAATCACCAAAACTTCTGGCAATCCCAAACCACCGATAAAAGCTAATTGTACCTGATCCATATTTACTCCTTAAAAAGAGGGGAAAATTATTTACGTATTTGGTCTTCTAACTCATTCCTAAGATCTTGTAAACCCCGCTGAAGTTTGCGTGCCAAGCGTCCCAAATCATAGGCCACATCGGGAAGCTTGCCTCCAAAGAGGAGCAACCCCACAACGGCAATCAAAATAAGCTCACCTAACCCAATGCCAAACATAGCCTAAATTCCTAGCACACCCTATCCCCAAAAGCGAGGGCAAAAAAGAATTGGCATGATCTTTGCTTACAGTTGTTTTTATTGCTAAAGGC
>JACPSU010000206.1 GCA_016193105.1 Deltaproteobacteria bacterium
GAAACGACTGAAAATAGGCTAAAGACTCCACATAAGACCCTTGCAAATAATACGATTCTGCAATCTCAAGCTCTGCTTCTATGGCTTCAGGGCTCAGCGGATATTTATTCTTAATGGCTTCGAACTTTTCAATGGCCAAGTCATATCTTCCAGCCTTTTGAAAATCTTTCGCCCTTTGAAGATCAAGGGTTTCTGCCTTTTGTTTGTTTAATTCCTTATAAGCACAGCCTGCTAATAGGGCCAGTGCCAAAAGTGGAACAATTCCAAAGTGTTTGACTAACATACGTGATTTCTTATATATAGCAATCAGCATGACTGTAGCAACAACTCTTTTCAAAGGCACCTCTTTTCTAAGAGCAAAAAGAGATACTTTGCTTGCCATTAAAAAAGCTAAAGGCTCCATCACCTCTGTTAAGAAAAGTTCTTCTTCTCTGCTAGCACAAACCGCTAAAGAGCTGTCTGAATTAAGAGGTCGCCCCCTCTTTTATCCAGCCCTTTTATCGGGCATAGGAAATGGTGCCTTAGTAGAGCTTCTCGACGGCTCCGTAAAGTACGATTTTATTACAGGCATTGGAACTCATTTTTTTGGCCACTCAGATTTAGATCTCATTGGCGTTGCCTTAGAAGCAGCTTCTCAAAATGTTGCTATGCAAGGAAATCTTCAATCTGGGCCAGAGCTCAAAGACTTTTTTTTTTTTCTTTTAAAGATGGCTGGAGCCCCTCTAAAATATGGATGGCTTGCTACGAGTGGAACCGATGCGAATGAAACCGCTTTAAAAATTATCCGTCACAAAAAAACACCTGCTTATAAAATTATCGCTTTTAAAAATTGCTTCCATGGCCGAACACTCATTATGGCTGACCTTACAGACCAAGATGCTTATCGAAAAGGACTTCATCGCTATCATGATGCCTACTACGTTCCTTTTTTTGACTCTAACGATCCTACGTCTATTGAAAAAAGCGAGATAGCCCTCAAAGACCTTCTCGTCCAACACAAATCAGAAATTGGGGGTTTTGTGTTCGAGCTTATCCAAGGAGAAGGTGGCTTTAATCCTGCACCTTCTGAATTTTTTAAACGCCTGATGACGATTTGCAAAGAAGCCAATATTGCTGTGTGGGTGGATGAAATCCAAACGGCTGGGCGAACAGGAGAGCTCTTTGCATTTCAAAAATTAGGCCTCCAAAACTATGTAGATATTGTCACTGTCGGAAAAATGCTTCAAAACTGCGCCACACTCTATACCGAAGCTTATAATCCCCAAGCCGGGCTTTTAGCAGGAACATTTGCAGGGACCACCGTTTCTCTAGCCGTAGGAAAAAGAATTCTAGAGCGCCTCAAAGAAGAAAAGTTTTTTGGGAAAAATGGGAAAATTGCGCAAATTGAAAAATGGGTTCTTTCTGGACTCAAAAATCTTCAAAAAGAAGTTGGAGAAGAGACAATTTCTCATATTGGAGTTTTAGGAACAATGGTTTCTTTTCAATTTCGCAAGGGAGAGCTTGAAGAAACCAAAAAATTGATTCTAACTCTCTTTGAAGAAGGAGTAATGACATTCTATTGTGGTCGAGGCCCTTATAAGGTACGCTTCCTATTGCCAGGCGGAGTCATCACCCAAAAAGAGTTTGAAAAGGCACTCACCCTGGTTAAAAAAACAATGCAAAGAATGGAGTAAAAAATGAGTTGGGATTTATTAGAAGAATCAAAAAAGATTATTGCAATTAATTCTGTCACCTACGAAAGCAACCGCACTATTGTAGATTATCTTCGCTCTCTGCTAGCGCCCCTTGATTTAGAAGTAACCACTCAAAAGGGGGTCTGTTACGAAAAAGAACAATGGAATCTTATTGCTAAAAAGGGCCCTGCGGTAGGCGACTCCATTCTTTTTTGCACCCACTTAGATACGGTTTCTGCAGGAGATTTTTCTCTTTGGACAAAAACGGGGGGCAATCCTTTTCATGCTACGATTGAAGGAGATAAAATTTACGGGCTAGGAACTGCCGATGTTAAGCTCGACGCCTTATGTAAGATTAAAGCGCTCGAAAAATTTAAAGGGGTTGCATTTAAAAATCCTTTTATTTTTGCAGCCACCTATGGAGAAGAAACGGGACTGGCTGGCGCAAAAAAAATGGTTTCTGAAAATATCATTAAGCCTAAATATGCCGTCGTTGGAGAGCCCTCCAATTTAAGTATTGTTTATGCCCACAAAGGATTTTTAACCCTTGAATTCTCTCTTATAGATACTCAGGCCAAAGAGGTCACTCCTACAGAACCTGTTTTTAAAATTGATTTTTTTGGACGTTCTGCTCATAGCTCTATTCCACAGCTCGGAATTAATGCCGTTCAAAAAGCACTCGATTTTCTAAAAAACCATAAGGGAAAATATGAGTTTTTGAATCTGACAGGAGGAGAGCTCATTAATGTTATCCCAGATAAAGCTTCTTTAAAAATTAAATGCCCTGAAAAGTTAGTATCTGAAGAAGAAGGACTTCATCTTTCTACAGAGAAACTTAAAAAACCAACGTATGTTTTCACAACAGCCTTTGTGGAAGCACTTGAAGATCTCCAAACTTACTTTAAAAAATTATTTTCAGAATTTAAAAAAGCTCCTGCTCCAGAATTTGATCCTCCAACCAGTGTTTTAAATATTGGGGTTATTTCAACCCAAGAAAACAAAGTGCGATTCTTGCTCGGCATTCGTCTATTGCCTACAGCAAATACGGATGAAATTTTAACAGCGATTCAAACTCAAATTGACAGCATTACTAAAAAATATCCTTCTATTCAAATTTCCAAACGAGTGGATCGCTTGAGCCTTCCCATGAAAACAGATTTGACTTCAAAACTGATCATGGAAACTAAAAATGTCTTACGTAGCATGGGGCTTCAAGAAACATTGGTCACAAAGTCTTCTTCAACAGAAGCTTCTGTCTACCGCGCATTGGGAGCAGAAGCCATTGTGTGGGGGCCGGGA
>JACPSU010000179.1 GCA_016193105.1 Deltaproteobacteria bacterium
CTCTTTTGGATTTAAAAGTAAATTCCAAGGCTCGTTGTGGAGATATTCAAAGTAAAGCAGAAGCACGGCTTAAAGACGTTGAGGTAAAAATAAAACGACTAGAAGCTATTAAACGAGTCTTAAGGGAGCTTGTTCAAACGTGTCATCGAGAACAAACAACGGATCATTGTCCTATCTTACAGAGCTTAGAAGAAGAAAGATGAGGTTTTTATGAATATTAAAATTGATCTTTTATATTTTGAAGGCTGCCCCAATGTGGATAAGGCAAGAAACCATATTAAAGAAGCCCTATCTAAAAGGGGTTTACCCTTAAAATGGAATGAGATTGATATAAACGATAAAAATACAGCTTCCCATCTTAAAGGCTTTCCTTCTCCAACTGTTTTAATCAATGGGACTGATATTGAAACAGGGCTTTCAAAGCTTTCTGGAACTTCGAGCTGTCAGGTCACAGGGGCTCCTTCAATAGATCAAATTTTAAAAGTTCTTCAAAAGAATTCTTCTAAAAAAGGAATGTTTGCATTTATAGCGACCATTCCAGCAACAGTCATTGCTGTATTTCCCAGTGTTTTTTGCCCAGCCTGCTATCCAGCGCTGGCAGCTCTTTTAGGTTCCTTGGGGCTTGGATTTTTTGCAAGTGAAGCTATCCTTCAACCTTTGACGATTATTTTTCTTCTAATCGCCCTTTTTGGGCTTTTTTATGAATCGACCAAAATTAAAAGATATGAGTCATTCATCATAGGTACCCTTGGGGCAGTGGGTATTTATGCAGGACATTATTGGTTTTCTTCGTCAATTCTCACGTATGGTTCGGTAGCGCTTCTCATAGGAGCATCCATTTGGAATTTAATCATTAAAAAACGAAGTTTAAAACAGGAAAACATGTGTTCTTCCTGTAAACCGTAAAAAGGGGGTGAAAAATCATGGGAACTAAAAGAAAAGTAGAAGTCTTTACAGCGGGGTGTTTGGTTTGTGATCCTGTTGTTGAACTTGTAAAAAAAACAGCGTGTCCTTCATGTGAAGTCGTTATTTATGACTTAAACAAGGGCTGTAGCACCAATGAGTGTAAGGATAAGGCCAAACAATATGGGATCAAGAAAGTTCCAGCTGTAGTGGTTGATGGAAAACTTTTGGATTGTTGTAAAACGGAAGCCATTACAGAAAAAGCCCTTCGGGCGGCTGGGATTGGTTCACGCTAAAAAGTGCTTTATTTAAAATGAGCCTTCGCCAAGGAGGCTCATTTTTATTCCTTGGCTAACCATCGATTATTACCACTAATGATCGAGCATCTGAGAAAGGAAATAACCGGCTAAAAATTTTTAGATAAGATGGTATGTAGCCTGACGGATGGACTATGGATGGGCTGGAGCTGATGTTTTTCGAGGAAAAGTTCAAAGAGACACTGAAAAACTTTTTTACAGAAAAGTCTGTACCCCGAATTATCGTTTTTTAAAGACTGGAAATTTTCAAAAAAATTTCTTTCGTTTCAGGATGAAATCTGCCTTCGGCAGATTTCACTTCGAGCGCTGAAAGCGCGAGGAAGTCTCCTGGTTTATAGCAGTGAATGCCATTGTGGATTTAGCTTTTCGATAAGTTTAATTTTATTATTTCTGGAAAGTTTTTTAATACGTCTTTCAGTTAATATTGCTTCGTCTTGTGTAGGTATCTCTTCAAAATAAACAAGCTTAGAAATATTATATTTTTTAGTAAATGCTTGTTTCCACTTGCCTTCGTGTTGATCTCTTCTGCGTTTAATATCGTCTGTTCTTCCTGTATAGAAAACAGTGTGGTGTCTATTTGTGATAATATAAACATAATATTTTTTCTGATCCATAGCTTTGAAATTACCTTATATAAAACTTGTTCTCAGATGTAAACGGGGGAGACCCTCTTGCCTTCGGCTCGGGGTAAAATGTGCAGCCGGATGGCTGCACATTTTATCCTGTGAAGTATTCCGCCAAAAATGGGACTTTTCATCAGAGACAGCATCTGATGCACCCAGACTTTAAGAGCTCTAACCAGGCTCATCGCTACCTAAAAGTGTTAAAAACACCTAAAATGAAATGGACTTTGACTCTGGTTAATATCGATGCCAGGGATCAGCCCCAGATGAGACCTTCTTCAGCTTCTCAGCGGTCTTTCTGACATGTTGAAAGAAATGTTTTTTGGTCACTTAATATTATAGCCCTGAAAATAGATTTTTAATCTAAAGAAAATTTCTTTCTGGCTAAATAAGCCTTTAGTTTTGCCATAACTCCATCCGAAGGCGGAGCTAGATAAGGGAACTGTTCTAAGGGCAATTCACTGGGTTCATCAACGTCGTCACTAATCCGATCACCGTTATTAGCATTAATAAACAAAGTAAATAGAGTATCCATAATATCGTCAGTAATTTTTCGACCTCCACAACTCTCATGGTCTTCCCCTGAAAGCATGGATATTTCAATGTCAAAATAGGCGTCTGATTCACACGGTTTTGCAATATCAACCACGAGATAATCATGCACCAACAGATCGGCGAGTTTGTTTCTATAAGATTTCGTCCAATCTAAATTACCATCTATGCCATCATAAAAAGCAATATTACTTATTAAGCGTTCTCTATATAACTCTATTTTATCGTCTGGGATACCGAAGGAACTTTCTTGGTTATACTGGTCTCTAAAGTCCCTTCGACCATTAGCAACCATACTCACATTGGTGATTTCAGGTCGTCCAACTCGATCCAGAACTCTAAAAGAAGAATCAGTTGAGTCATCATGTGTAATTATTTCTGCCGCTACAGCGTACATAGAGTGGTTTGAATCTTTAAACAATTTAGCCATATCCACTTCAACTACAATACTCAGTATATTCAAAAGAGCCATAGTATCGTCACCAGTGGAAGTCGGTATAATTCCATCGTTGCCAACACTTTCTGCCCAATCTGCATTAAAGAAAAATGGATCCGAACGTCGTCCAGCATAAACTTGAAAGTCATTCTCATCACTTTGATCAGCTATTTGATTAGTGTATTGTTCTGCATACAAACCAGTATCACTTTCACATATGATTTGATGCTGAGAGTGATCATGAGGTGTTCTAAAGCGACAGCTTAAAAAAACTTGAAGGCCTAATTTAAAAGCACCATCAACAATATCGGCTTCATGAATGATGAAATCATAATTAATTTTATCAGAGAAATGCCCCTGTTCAGAAACAAAGGGATATGTATTTAATATTAGGGTTAAATGCTCAGGATTTTGGGGACTTGGGAAAGCATAAAGATCTGTGATATCGCCCACTCTATGCTGCATCGTAACCGGCCCATCTATATGATCACTGGCAAAAACACTTTTACTGACTATGAGAACCATCATTAAAAAAAAGATTTGTTTCATATCTGTACCTCCATATAGGCAATTTATTATACAATGACACTCTTTGAATATCTTGATTTGAACTCACAATCAATCCCCAAATATTACTATCAGGACGCGACCGGTTTGGTTTTGGAACGCTATATTTTTTTTCAAGAGGAACTTCCAGCTCAATAACGCCCAATCCAAAAATGGTATAGACTCCTTAGGGAAATACATCCCTTCCTTCATGGAGCAGGTAATAAAAATTACCCTGCGTAAAACAATCTATCAAGAAGTTGAATAAGCCAAAATGGTCAGGACTATCCCGTCATCCATTACAACCGAACTGTGGCACTTTTGGAAAACCACCATCGTTGACCCGCGATAATGATAGAGCATCCAATTCAGAAAATATCTGGAAAAAGTTTTTAGATAAGATGTTACCTGCTTGTTTGAGCGCGGACTAAACAGGGGTGTAATCGATGCACTAATTTTAAAAGATCATACGTTGTTTGCTTTTTCTGGGCTATCTCCAAGTTTCATAAATATTAAGAAAGATGACAGATGAATCTTTTTGAACATTTTCTGTTTGGTAATAGTCTTGAGAAGTATAGGCAATTCTAATATGTGGGGAATAATGCTCAGGATCAAAGGCTTGAGGATCTCC
This sequence comes from Deltaproteobacteria bacterium, assembly GCA_016193105.1. Taxonomy (GTDB): domain Bacteria; phylum Bdellovibrionota; class JACOXK01; order 2-02-FULL-40-11; family 2-02-FULL-40-11; genus JACPST01. The sequence goes on from JACPSU010000179.1 coordinate 4,009, forward strand.
ACCACGCTTCATGAATAGATCATAAACTTTCCTTCTTACTTCTAACAAATCTTCTGATTCCAGAACCAGAAAAAAAGTCTGTTCTGGTTTTCCATTAGAACGGATTTGGCCTCGCCCAACACCTAATATCTTAAACCTGGCGCGCTGAATGTTTTCTTTGATAGCAATGTCATTGATTTCATCCATAGTAATAACGCCCTTAAAACTCCTATTATATTCTGATGGTGTAATAACTATGATACGTGCTTCAGGAGCAGGCACAAGGAATTGATCTAAAATTCTTTGAAGCTGGCCGAAAATAAACTCTACTGGCTCATCAGGAATTTGTTGCATCAGGTAATTATCACGCTCACCTGAGCCCAGGCGAGGGCTAAACTCTAATTTTGAGGTTTCGTGAATACTTCCAGGGATGGGTACTTGAATTCGAATTTGTTGAGATTTGTTATCGGTTGTACCCTTAAACTCAATACGATAGCGACTATACAGTGTTGTTTGAAGCTGTGTTGTACTCCCATCCCCTGGTTTATAATGGCCACTGTTATTATCAATGTACTGAATCACACCTTCCTCTAAGGAGATCTCTCCAACGGAATATACCGGAACCCTACCTAATAAAGATATATGATGCCATTTTCCATCTTGTCTCTCTGAGAGAATGAAAACTTCTCCATGTTCATCCATGACATAAATGGCTTTGCCATCGTCCTCTCTGTCACCATCGGTATTGATAACATACCCGTTACGGGTATCTGCCAAGACTTCGTGGATAGATACCAATTTCCCTGGTTCTTCTTCATAACGTTGCCATACATAAAATTTTTTATCTCTATAACGAAGTCTATGAAGTTCACGATCTGTCGAACTTAAAATGATGGCGCTAAATTTTGCTTCTACGGGCGTAGGAAAATAAGCGAAGAATGATTCAGGAATAAAATGAAATCGTTCTTTGTTAACTTCTTCCTCTAAAAACGCTTCAACTTCTTCTGGCGTTCCTTTTTTAATGATACGCTCACTAGAAGCCTGGGGAGAGTTAAGGGGATCAATTTTTTGGGAGTCTCCACCCACATAGTCAGAAAACTTGACAGAGTCTTTGTCTTGGTTTGAGCCCACATCCTTTTGAGCACCTCCCCCAGATCCAGAAAGATTGCCACTGTTATTTCCCAATGAGTTTTGTGGTAACTGAAAGTTTCTTTGAGTACCCGAGTTTCTTCTAAAAAAAACTCGATCTTGTGGGCGAATGGGAAGATAAGATTTTCCATCTTTAACAATTTCTATACCTTCTAACTGGCCATTTTCAGAAAATCTGTAAATCACAAATGAATTATCATTTGGAGTTTCAATATCTTCTCCCACAAAAAAACCAGTAATGTTCCCAGTATCATCTTTTTGGATATAGGTTTTTAGGTTTGAACTTTCTTGTGGCGTTAAAATTTCTAAATCACTTTGAGTGATGGGTAAAACATGGGGATCAATTTCAATTCCACCCACTAAAAATGGAATGAGCTCTGGTGTCGGAAATGCCTCTTGTACTTTTGCAAAACTAAACGTTTTCGATTGTGGAATCGTATAGGTTGATGTCTGTGTTGAAGTTTGCGTGCTTGTTTCTGTCGTAACTGGGACTTCTGTGCGAATAGGTGCCCGTGGTGATCCAAAGGGATTGGGTCTACCCCAGCTGGATGTATCGATTGTGTCGTTTCCAAAATCCTCCCATCCTTCTCCTTCAGGCGGAGAGCGAATGATAATTTTTAAATTGTTTTCATTGGGAAGAGACTGAGAGGTTTCGGGCTGTCTTAAAAACTGAACGTACTTTATCCCTTGATAGGCTGTCATTCCCGCAATGAGAGCCGAAAACGTTCCTTGAAAAAATTCTTTACTTTTAAAGTGATGATACGCCAAATATCCGGATAATCCAAAAAGGCTGAGCTTTGCTAAAGCAGGGCTAATGGCCTTGAGTCCTCTAAATCCTGCTAAGCCAAACGCAACAGGAATGAGATTATCTAAAAATCGCTCTCCAAGCCCTCTTTCGTAATTAAGCCCTTCTTGAGAAAAATAATACTCATCATCTATTTGAAGTACCGTTACAACGCTCGTGAGGAGTAGGACTTCCATGGGGCCTGCTATGCAGATGAGTGGCACTGTGACTGCTCCATATCCAAAAGAAATGGCTGTTATTCCTAAAAATTCTTGGGAGATAAAGGGATTTACGGTGGGATTTCCGCCTATTTGTGCTTGAAGGGGTGAGAACCCTCGTCTATGGGGAGCCATAACGGGATCAGAAATATTTTCATGCTCCGCTTGAAAAAGTTTTAAAGTTTTAGATAAATTTGCATCTGAAATGTCATTTTGATTTTGGCTTAGTTCATTTATGATTTTAGTTTTTTGCCGTGAAGTTGAAACCTGACTTAAAAGAGAGATCGCAAACTCTTTTTTAGCCTTGGGATAGACTTGGTTTACTTTTGTATAGTAATCATCCAAAACCAAAAGTTCCCCCACTCGAACTCCAGAATTAATCGACAAATAATAAGTGTTCCAATCAACCTCTTTTTTTCCTGTAAGATGAAAAAGCTCTTCTTGTTTTTGTTTTTTTTGTTTTATCTCATCCCATATTTTTTGAATGAGCGCTCTTTGAGTTTCATCTTGAACTTGAGAAAGAGCAGATGAAATATCTTCTCCTGCCTTGGCTCTTTGAAGTAATAAAAGTGATTCATTTAAACTTTGAGCCGTTTTTTGATAAATGGGATCGTTTTGAAACTTTTGTTCTAAAAAAGAGTACTCAGATAAAAATGCTTCTTTCGTTTTTCCAAGAGAAGAAAGATAAATAGATTCCCCCTCTGGTTCAACGTCCATTAAACCTTTTAAAAATCTTAAACTTAAAAGCCGGTTAAAGTCTTTGACTTCAGATTCAACATTTTCCTTTGTTTGAATAAGCTGATTTTGATAGTTGATTAATTGCAGGTTTTGATTTTCTGGTAAAGCTGTAGCAAGCTGACTATCTATGGATGCAATGAGAGCTTCTAAAACTTCAAATTGATTGGCACTTTGAATAAGGCTTTCTTTAGGCGCATCATTTTGGGCAAAGGTCGGAAGCGCTGTAAAACATACCGCTAAAACAAGCCCGACAACAATTCTAGACACACTCCTTCTCATACCCTTTTTACATAGCAAACCACATGCCAGATGTATAAATTTATAACCCCTTAAACTTACATATGTTTTTTAAACGGTCTGTTTTCAAAATTTAACTTCAGTGACAATTTGGGCTTAGGTTTTGAAAACAGACTTGACAATATACATATAATAGCATATATTATAAGACATATGGGCGAGATGTTTCGCTTTGAGAATGTGATTGTTCGGGTATGGTCTAAAGACCACAATCCCCCTCATGTTGAAGCATACTGGCCCAGCATGAAACGTCCAGAGGCGCATGCGAAGTTTAGACTGGATACGCTTGAATGCTTCGAGTGTGAAGGGTTTTCGAAGCAAGATATTAAGCGCATTCAAGAAGAACTTAAAAAACGACATGCAAAACTCTGGGAAGGATGGAGGCAAATTCATGGACAAGAAGATTAAATACGGTAAAAAAGATCTTTTGGGATCTGATATATTCAATCCTAAAACTGCAAAAGAACGAATTACCATCTGGCTCGATGAAGAAGTCTTAGATATTCTTCGAGATAGAGCCAAAGAGGAAGGTACAAAATATCAAACCTTAATTAATCAGGTACTTCGTCAATCAGCATTTAAACCTTCCCTTGTGGAGAGGATTGAACAATTAGAAAAAAAGGTTGGTTCTGGCAATCAGTAAAGTGTCGATAATTGGGTTTTGAAAAATCAAAACGATGCGTATGGATGTCAATCTATTAAGAAGTCCAATGGTTCAAAATTGTTAGATCAGACAAAGCATCCCTTATAGCCAAACTAGAGCACTTTTTGAAAACGACCATCAAGCACTAATGATCTAGCGGCTTAGAGCAGGGGGGGAGGCCTCCAGAAATTCTTGCTAAGATAATTACTCAGCCTGTAATCTTCGTTTATTAGAGGATATGGCAAAAAGTTAAAACTTTACAAAAGTAACTAAAAGTGTTACTTTTGTTTAGTGAACGCTAAATTAAAAAGTAAGCTTGATTTTTGGATTCGAGAGCTTTTGGCAGAAGGAAGATATTTTTTTACCTCTAAAGAAGCCCTTTTAGCCTTAAAAAAGAGTTCTATCGCAGTTCGGGCTTCTTTGCGTCGTTTTAAAGCCAAAGGGTTAATTACCTCTCCAGTTCGGGGATTTAACATCATTGTCCCCCCTCAGTATCAAAGTTTAGGCTGCTTACCTCCCGAACAATTTATTCCGGATTTAATGAGTTTTCTGGGGGAGCCTTACTATGCAGGACTTTTAACTGCTGCTCAATTTCATGGGGCTAGCCATCAGCAACCTCAAGAGTTTCAAGTTGTCACTCCTCAAAATAGAAAAAGAATTGTGTGTGGAAAAATAAATATTCATTTTATAGCAAAATCTTTTACTAAATATATGCCCACTGTTACTATTAAAACGCCTAGGGGATATCTTTTTATTTCCACTCCAGAAATGACTGCCTTGGATCTTATTCTTTATCCCCATTATGCAGGAGGGCTTAGCAATGTGGCAACTGTTCTTGAGGAACTATTAGAAAAGATGAGTCCACAAAAGCTTGTTCAAGCGGCAAAACTTGTGCCCGATATTTCAA
>JACPSU010000207.1 GCA_016193105.1 Deltaproteobacteria bacterium
ATACTTTTCAATAGATTTATTAAAGTGTTCAATCATTAGATTCTTTTTTTCTTCTAGACTGGGTGTTCCAGGTCTAAAAATCCAAGGTTGACCTAAAGAGCCTCGCCCAATCATCACCCCATCACAGCCTGTTTCTTTCATCATGAGCAGCGCTTTTTCATGGGATGTAACATCTCCATTTCCGATGACAGGGATTTTGATATGTTCTTTTAATTTTTTAATTTCTGGCCAGCGGGCAGTTCCAGAAAAACCTTGAGCTTTGGTTCGGGCATGCATAAAGACTGCGACGCATCCTTCGTTTTCTGCAATGTGGGCAATTTCAAGATAGTTCATCATCTTATCATCCCATCCCAATCTTATTTTAATCGAAAGAGGAATGGAGATAGCATTTTTAACTTCTTTTAGGAGTTCTTTGACTAAAATGGGATCGGTCATGAGTGCACATCCAGCTTTGCTTTTTGTAATTTTTTTAGAAGGGCAGCCCATATTGATATTTAAGATTTTAGCTCCTGCTGCTTCAGCCATCTGAGCAGCCTGGACCATAATTTTAGGATTGTCTCCTGCGAGTTGAATTCCCACAGGTTCTTCTTCTGGAACGATTTCTAGTTTTTTAAGATAAGAAACGCCCCCTTTTAAAACTCCATTGGAGTTAATCATTTCACTAAAAACAAGGCCACACCCATATCGCTTAGCAATAGAGCGAAAAAGAGTATCTGTAATTCCTACGAGAGGGGCTAGGGAGAAACAGTTATCTAGTTCTAAACTTCCAAGTTTCACTAGGCTTTTAGAATTTTACCCAGTTTTAAGGCTAACCCTAAGTCACCTTTGACTTTGAGTTTTCCCGTCATGAAGGCCATTTGGGGATTTAAAGTGCCTTGGACAAGATTGACCAGGTCTGTATCGGCGATCGTAATGGTACACTGCGGATTTTCAATAGAACCTGTTTTAACTTCTTGGCACTGTCCATTTAAAGCAATGCTCCACGTTCCACCGGTATCTCCGGTAATATTAAATAAATAGGTGGCGTTAATATCAGTGCCTAAAGAAGGATCTGCTTTGATGCGGTTTGCAATTTTATCTTCAAAAATAAGTTTGGGTGTTAAAGACATGACTTTTCTCCTGGGTTAATACATGGATTGAATAACTTCTTTATATTTTTCAGAACAATATTTTCTTTTGACTTTCAAAGAAGGAGTCAACTCTCCTGTTTCGATGGAAAAGTCATTTTTTAAAATGCGAAATTTTTTAATTGTTTCAAAGCTTGGGAGGGCTTTATTAGTTTCTGCAATTAAATCTGCGATGAGTTTTTCTATTTTAGGATGTGAGAAGATTTGAGCTTCTTCAATGTGATTGTTTTTGGCAAACTTCAAGGCTTCTTCTAGATTTAACGTAATGAGTGCTGTTAAATAGTTTTTCTTGTCTCCATACACCATGGCTTGGCTAATGTAGCGCTGAGTTTTTAAAAGATTTTCAATTTTTTGGGGAGCTACATTTTTGCCTCCCGAAGTCACAATAATATCTTTTTTGCGATCTGTGATTTTTAAATTCCCCTTTTCTGTCAAATGCCCAATGTCTCCACTATAGAGCCATCCTTCTTTTAAAACTTCTGCTGTGGCTTGGGGATTTTTAAAATATTCTTTAAACACTTTTTTGCTTTTAATGAGAATTTCTCCATCGGCAGCAATGCGAACCTGTACTTCTCCTAAAGGGGGCCCCACCGTCCCAAACTCATACCGATAGGGTTGGTTTGTAAAGGCGGCCGCTGTGGTTTCTGTGAGCCCATAGCCTTCGAGAATTAAAAACCCTGCGGCATGGAAAAACTCTGCAATATCTCGAGACAGAGGAGCTCCTCCTGAAATAAAGAATTTTAGTCTTCCCCCAAACTTTTGTTTAAGTTTGCTAAAAACGAGCTTGGAGGCAACGGCATATTTGAGGCTTAGCCCTAAGGAGAGAGAGAGCCCTTTTTGAGTCCGTTGGCTGACCTCTCGTCCAACAGATAAGCTCCAATAAAAAATTTTCTTCTTGAGAGAGGAGCCATCTTGAACCTGAGAAAGAATCTTATTGTACACTTTTTCGTAAATGCGGGGAACGGCAAACATAAAGGTTGGGCGAATTTCTGCTAGGTTATCGACGAGCTGAGGAATTCCTTCAGCAAAAGCATGTGTCCATCCAAACGTTAGCCCACAGTAGAGTTCAATACGAGCTAAAATATGTGCAAAAGGAAGAAAGCTTAAAATAGTATCCTCTTGAGAAAGGCCAATGGTTGATTCAATATCTGAAAGCTCAGAGATGAAGTTTGAATGTGTGAGGACAACTCCTTTGGGGAGTCCCGTTGTTCCAGAGGTATAGACAATCGTTGCAGTGTCATCGGGACCATTATTCTGAAGAAGATCATCAAAAACTTTTGGGTCTTTGCGTTTCAGCCCTTTTTGGCAAAATTCTTCTAACGGGATAGCGTTTCTGAGAGCTTGCGCATTTTTGTATTCGAAGATGACAATGGTCTTGAGGGAAGGGACATTGTTTTGGATTGATAGTACTTTTTCTAATTGTGTTTCGTTTTCAACAAAAACAGCTTTGGCTTCAGAATTTTTTAAAATGTATTCAATTTCGGAAGCCAGATTAGATTGATAAATAGGAACCGTAATGGCCCCGCAACTTAAGATTCCCATATCAGCAAAAGCCCATTCGGTACGGGATTGAGAAAGCAGAGCGACGCGATCTCCTCGCTCAACGCCGCTTTCTAAGAGAGAAAAACAAATTTCTTGGACGAAATTATAATACTCTTGATATGTAATTTCTTCCCATATCCCCCGTACTTTTCGTTTGAAAGCAATGCGATCTGCACTTTGAAGAATGCGATTTCTAAAGGTGTGCGTGAGGGAAGTTTGGATGAGTGACATATAAAGATTAGAAGATTCTATTACGGTTGGGCCAGCGACCCTTGGGGTTTAAAGACCAGTTCATTTTCATCCATAACTTTAATTTCATTAGCGTCAATGTCAATTTCTTTTTCTGCAATTAAATTAAGTTCTGTATGGACTGCTTTAATTGCGTGTTTGCCTGCCGGGATTCTGTATTTTACAATAGGAGCCGTTTGGATAAATTTCCCGTCGATAAAAATATCGCTTTTTTCCGGCACGGTCTTAATATGAATAAATCCAAACCTTTGCGATACCAAATTTTTCATAATGTGATGGCTTGAACTTGTCAAGGATATAGTTTCTTGAACGGTTTGAAATCCGTCTTTTTTGACCATAAGTTTTAAGGGTTGATGTTGAGATTGGCGTGGAAGGGTGAGTGGAGTTTGTCCCATTAAAAGTTCGTTGAGATATATATCTGCTCCTTGCGGATCAGTATCAATCCGTAGTGTTGCAAGCTTTGGGATAGAAGACTGAGGTCGTGTTTGAGATTCTTGAGACGGAGGGGGCGTTGCCTTCATGGGAGCCACAGATTGGATGATGCGTTCAGGATGTTGATTTAAGGCCAAAAGAAGAAGGCTTAATACAATGACGGCAAGTCCCATGACCCCTAATTGTAGAAGCACTTTTTTATTGTAAGTTTCTTCATTGTTTTCCGGTGCGCCCATGTGTGGAATCTTTTTTGGTCCACGCGTGGGGAGCGGAGTTTTCTTCTCTCGGACTTCTGTTTTCACATCCCCCGGCTTGTCATCCCGCGTCATCTTGTCATCCCGAGCTGTCTGTTGAAGGGTGACAACTGAATTTAAAACTTCATTAATATGTTTTTTATGCTCCAGGAGTTCTGTGGAAAAGACAGAGCGTAGGAATGTTG
>JACPSU010000049.1 GCA_016193105.1 Deltaproteobacteria bacterium
AAAAAATAATATTAATATTTTAGGCTAGAAAGAAGTTCAGTGCCGGTGGTTCTGGAAAGAGCCCCAATAGCGATATTGTGACCCAGCATCGCTTCAAAATAGTTTTTATCTGACAGCCCTTTAAAGATGACAGACTCTAAAACTTCCCGGGTATCCCCCACTCCAAATCCCCACGCAACCACAGATTGTAAAAACCATTTCTTAGAATGGCTGAGTTGTTCTGAAGCATGCCCAATATTGGCAAGCGCTTCTTTATATTCTAAGTAGGCTTTTTTCACTTCAAGGGGGATTCCTTTTTCAGCAAAGTCTTTTTGAAAAACCAGTTTATAATACTCGGCTTTGAGTGACTTAATTTTAGCATTCACTTTCCAAATATCTAAATTCCACCGAAACCCGAGCCCAAATCCCACATTAGATCCATTAAAAGGATCATAGGCATAGGGTGAACCTTGGCGTGTCCGAATATTATTGGGGGTGTCGGCAATATCCACAAGGCCCCCTAAGAAAAAGAGAGGAAGTCGATTGGTTCTTTCCCCATCAATCAAAGCATGCCTGGCGGTAATCCCCGCTTTCAATGCCTTCATCTCCGGACGATTTTCCATCGCTAAATTTTGGTAAAATGCTAAAGATTTTAAAACAAAATCTTCTTGTTTTAAGACTTTATCTTTAATGTCAAACTCAATATCTGACGAAACTCCCGCCTTAAATGCCACAGCTGAAGTTGCTAGTTGTGTGGCCTTAATGACAAACTCTCTTTTTTGTTTGAGCTCTTGATGGAGCGCTTTAAGCTTATAGGCATCTTGCTTTCGAACTTCACCCGATTCCATTTTTAAAAGAGCATCCACACGCTTAATAACACTTTGTAATTTTTCCTCGGTCTCATTCAATTGCTTCATCGCATCATAAGCCGCTTGGGCACTGTAGTAGTATTGCTTCACATCAAAAACGACTTCAGCACTCTTCATGTTGCGCTGCTCTTTTTCCGCCTCAATCCCCTTTTCACCGGCAAGCTTATAATATTTTTCTTTCCGAAACCCATAGAGAGGCTGAATAATGGTGGTGCTACTTTTCAACCATGCCCCCCACTCGTTTTTATCCTCTACCGATGTTAAAGCATTTCCAGTCTCTTTATAAATAGGGATTGCTAGGGTCGTCATTTGAATCGTGGGGTATAAAAGAGCTTTAATTTCTCCCAAACGCCCTTCGGCAAAATGGACATCTTCCCCCTTCATTTTGATTTCGTCATTGGAGGCAAGTGCCCGCTCTATGCTTTCAGAAAGCGTTAGGCTCATTCTCTTCTCAGCTTTTAAACTTCCAGGAAAAAATAAGAGGGAAGCAGCAACGATAGACGGGATAAACAGTTGAAAAAGAAAGGCAAAACTATTCATGCGGCGAATCTCCTCTCCTCTTGAGCAAGCATGAGTAGTTTTGCCTTCCTGCTTCTAATATTTTATCAAATATATTCATTAATGCTTAACTTTAAATATGCCGATTATAAAGTGAGTCGTCAACAAAAATGGCTCTATGTAAGCCATTGATTTTATAGGATTTTTATGAAGTCTGTTTATAGCCGTATTAGTGAGTATACTCTCAAGTATAGCCCTATTATCCTTATTCTAACCGCCGTACTCACCTTGGTGGCAGGGGCCATCACATCCCGCCTAGGCTCCAAAGGGGACTTTATTGACCTTCTGCCTCCGAACTCCAAAGCCGTACAAGACCTCAATGTCATTCGAGACCATGTGGGAGGAGAAGGCTACCTCATGGTGGTTTTAGAAGGGGGGGATATTGAAAAATCAAAGCAATTTATTGAAGCCCTTGTTCCTGAACTTAGAAAAATATCTGAAGTCAGCTATGTCGACTACAAGTTTGATAAAAAGTTTTTTGAAGATAGAAATCTTCTCTACATCGAAAAAGAAGATTTAAAAATTTTGGCTCAAAGACTTAAAGATAAAATTGACTACGAACGAAATAAAATGAACCCCTTCTACATTGATCTTCTTGAAGAAAAAAAAGAATTTAATATCGATGACATTAAAAATAAATATTCCACAGCGGAAATTAAAGACTATTACATTACTAAAAATCCCACACGCTTGGTTATACTGATTAAACCTAATGGATTTGCGGGTAGCCTTGAGTTTTGCAAAACACTTCTTTCTAAAACGCAAGCCACCATTGCCCGTTTAAATCCCAAATCCTTCGACCCAGACTTAAACATTAGATACACCGGCCGCTATGTCACCCGGATTGAAGAAACAGAATTTATGTTTCAAGATTTGAAGCGTACAACGATTATTTCTTTGATTGGAATTTTTCTTCTTTTGGCTCTCTATACGCGCCAAATTACAGCTTCTATTTTTGTTGGAATCCCTCTCATCATTTCGATTCTTTATTCTTTGGCCCTGACCACGCTCACCATTGGATACTTAAATATCGTCACTGCTGTGTTAGTTGGAATTTTATCCGGAATGGGTATCGATTTTGGGATTCATCTTTATCTTCGTTATTTGGAAGAAAGACGCGAGCATCATTCTTTTGAAAAAGCCATCCACGTCATTCATTCCTCAACTGGGAAACCTCTCATCTTAGCCGGACTCACTACGGCCGTTGCATTTTTAGTCCTCATTCCCATGGAGTTTACAGGAATTTCCCAGCTGGGCTGGATTTGTGGAGGAGGAATTCTCATCTGTATGTTCAATACCTATGTTTTACTTCCTGCTCTTCTTGTCATGCGCGAAAAATTTATCCCTCTGAAGCATAAACTCATGATCGTTCCAACGGTAGAAGATTTTTTATCAACACCTAAAAAATATCCTAAACCCTATGCCACGCTCGTTGTCGTTGGAATCATAAGCCTTGTTTCGCTTATAGAACTCCGGCATCTCAAATTTGATTACAATTTTAGAAAATTAGTAGCAGACAAAAATGGAACGTTGGCTCTTCAAGACCAAATCAGCGATGCCTTTGGAGTTTCTCTTTCCCCTGCCATCGTCTATGTCCCTAAATTAGAAGATATCCCAGCAGTTACAGATATTTTAAATGGAATTAAAAAAACCAATCCCAAGTCTACGATTAGCAGTGGGCTTTCTTTGTATTCTTATGTCCCTAAGTATCAGGAAGAAAAAATTCCAGATATTCGAAAGCTTGGAGAAATTGCCAGTGATCCCATTTTACGTTTTCTCAAAGGCGAAGAAGCGCAAAAACTAAATGATCTGAAGCGATGGACCCAAACCCAGCCTTTTTTAATCAAGGATCTTCCCATGCACCTTCAACAACAGTTTAATCCCATCAATGGGCGCAAAGGATCTTTTCTCTTTGTTTTTCCCTCTGTAGATTTGTGGCAAGGACGAGAGGTCATTCGATATGCAGATGAAATTCGGGAATTTCAAAAACGAGCCAAAGATTTTGGTATTCGCATCGCCAGTGAAGCCGTTATTTATTCAGATATTTTATCTCTCATTAAAAAAGATCTCCCCCGCACTATTCTTTTTAGTGCGCTAGCCATCTTTTTATTCTTATGGATTGATCTTAAAAATATTCGCTCTGTCTTACTCATTTGCCTTCCTCTGATCGTCGCTATTTTATTTCTCTTAGGAGGCATGTCGATCCTCAATATCCGTCTTAATTTTATGAATGCCGTCGTTTTTACCATTCTTTTAGGCCTTGGAATTGCCAATGGAGTGTATATTCTTCATCGGTATAAAGAATTAGGAGCAGGATCTTTACAGTCTGTTTTAAAAAGTACCGGAGGAGCTATTTTTCTCTCTTCTACAACGACCATGGTAGGGTTTGGTTCGCTCTTTTTCGCTTATCACAAGGGCTTACAAAGCATTGGACTCATTGCTGTCATTGGAATGGGGCTCTGCTTGATCACATCTGTCACAGTTCTTCCTGCTCTTCTTCAAGTTCTTGAAGATCGCTCCCAAAAACTTATCAAAAAACATACCCCAAAAGAACGCTCTGAAGAGCATAAAGAAGAAGAACTTAAAAAACTTGCCTCCTAAAAATACCATGATATAAAGCTTTCGTTTTGAAGCCCATTTTAACCGTCCTTCTACCATTGTTTTTGTCTACCCCTGCCTTTGCCCAAAAAACGGTAGGTGGATATACCGTAGGCACCTGGCATACAGCCCAATCTGATTCTACTGTTCAATTTAAGCTGGCTCAAAATCCTGCTGAAAATTGTGTCATGTATGTCATGGAAACGACCTTAGACGCGCCTCCTCAAAAAGTTTTAGCCCCCATTGCCAATTATGCCAAGTATACCTCAATGGGGATGCCCAGGATGTATAAAAGTAATCTTCTCCACCACACAGATCAAAGCTCCTTAAATTTTGTCATGGGCAAACAACGAAAGTTTTCAGTATCGGTAAGCCAGGCCGAAACAGATATCGTCCAATTTTCGTTAAGTCTTCCATGGCTTCCCGATAACCACTACACCCTACTCCTCTCTACGTTTTACGACCCAGAGACAGAAATCATCCATGTCTATTGGATTCAATATGATAATAAAAATTATGCAACTATTTCTGGTTCTTGGCTTACAGAAGTCCCTGCTCCCATGACCAAAAATTTCTGGGGAAGCTCTGTATTTGATACGAAGACTTATCCAAATTCTAATGAAGATATCTATGGCTCTTGGACACTGACAACAAAACATTTGTTCATTACGAAAATTATGCCGATCCAGGTTGGATGGGCAGACAAGTCATCGACGATGTGGTCAAATCCACCCTCGAAGACATGCCAAAAATTATTGCTGTCATTCGAACAAATATTCCAAAAGATTAAGTCAAAAGATTAAAACTCTTTGAGCATTCCTAAAACCATCGATAACTGGTAGAAGTCTATGTGCATCTATCTCATCCCGAAAAGAGTGGTTATCGATATTCCTCACTAAAAGCCAAATTGCAGAGTGGTTTATAATTTAGTAGAAAAAAGTATGGCTTATCTTATTTACGCAATTGATAAAGATGGAATAGAACGCTTGCGAGAAGCTTATCGAAAACAGCATCGAGCCCATCTTAAATCAGCTGGGAAAATGCTAATAGCGTCAGGAGCATT
>JACPSU010000197.1 GCA_016193105.1 Deltaproteobacteria bacterium
ATAACAGTCTCCTTAGGTCCAGCAATCCGATAGGTCTCTTCAACCAAATCTGCCACTGATTTTTTATCCATCACTCTGTTATAAGATTCAAAAGGAACTTGAGAAGGAACCGTTTCTCTTAAAAGAATTCGTCCTACTGTTGTTTCAATAAGTTTTCCATCTAAACGAACTTTAATTTTAGAATGAAGCTCTAGTTGGCTAGAATGATAAGCAAAGAGGACTTCATCCGTATCAGAAAAAATAAGACCTTCCCCTTTACCAAAAACTTTAGAACGGGTCATATAATAAAGCCCCAGCACAATGTCTTGAGTTGGAACAATAATGGGCTTTCCACTGGCATGAGAGAGAATATTATTGGTAGACATCATAAGCACACGGGCCTCGAGTTGTGCTTCAATAGAAAGAGGCACGTGGACAGCCATTTGGTCTCCGTCAAAGTCTGCATTAAATGCCACGCAAACCAAAGGATGAAGTTGAATCGCTTTTCCTTCAATGAGTACTGGTTCAAAAGCCTGCATCCCTAAGCGGTGTAGAGTTGGAGCACGGTTTAAAAGTACAGGATGCTCCTTAATGACTTCTTCTAAAACATCCCACACTTGAGTTTCTTCAAGGTCAACCATCCGTTTAGCGGCTTTAATCGTAGTAGCATAGCCTCTTTCTTCTAATTTATTATAAATAAATGGCTTAAAAAGCTCCAAGGCCATTTTTTTAGGAAGTCCGCACTGATGAAGCTTTAGATTGGGGCCAATGACAATCACAGAACGGCCAGAATAATCAACCCGTTTTCCTAAAAGGTTTTGACGGAAACGACCTTGTTTTCCTTTGAGCATATCACTTAAAGATCGCAAAGGTCTCTTATTGGGCCCGGTAAACGTTTTTCCACGTCTTCCATTATCAAAAAGGGCATCCACAGATTCCTGGAGCATCCGTTTTTCATTTCGAATAATGATTTCAGGTGCATTCAGCTCTTGAAGTCTTTTCAAACGATTGTTTCTGTTAATGACTCGTCTATATAAATCATTTAAATCTGAAGTTGCAAAACGCCCTCCATCCAAAGGAACTAAGGGTCTTAAATCGGGTGGAATCACAGGGACCACTTCAAGCATCATCCACTCAGGCCTATTTCCAGAATCTCTTAACGCCTCTAGAACTTTAAGACGTTTAGAGAGCTTTTTCTTCAGTGCTTCCCCAGTAGCTTCTTTCATTTGAGATCGAAGTTCTTTAGAAAGCTTTAGAACATCTATTTTTTTAAGTAATGTCAGAATGGCTTCTCCACCCATACTGGCAGAAAATTCAGCCCCATGATCTTTCAAAGCTTTATAGTACTTATCTTCACTTAAGACTTCCCCTGTTTTTAAAGGAGTATTCCCCCCATCTGTCACAATATAAGATTCGCAGTACAAAACTTTTTCCAAATCTTTCAAGGTAAGATCCAATGCAGCCCCAATACGACTGGGGAGAGATCTTAAAAACCAAATATGCCCCACAGGACTTGCAAGCTCAATATGCCCTAACCGTTCACGTCGGCCTTTGGATTGAATCACTTCCACACCGCATTTTTCACAGACCACCCCGCGATGTTTCATTCTCTTATATTTTCCGCAGTTACATTCGTAATCTTTGACGGGGCCAAAAATACGAGCACAAAAGAGCCCATCTCGCTCAGGTTTAAACGTACGATAGTTAATGGTCTCTGGCTTTTTCACTTCTCCATGAGACCAACTACGAATCATCTCAGGTGAAGCCAAAGCAATGCGTACCGCTTTAATGCTTAATGGATCTTTGGGCTTTTCAAAAAAATTTAAGAGATCTCTCATATCATCATCCCCCTACTCATGCGTTGGGTTCTTCAATCAGCTCTACATTTAATGCCAAGCTTTGAAGTTCTTTCACCAACACATTAAAAGATTCTGGCACACCAGGTTCAAGGACGTTTTCCCCTTTAATAATCGCTTCATAAATTCGAGTACGTCCTGCCACATCATCGGACTTGACCGTTAGAAACTCTTGTAGAGCATAGGATGCCCCATAAGATTCCATCGCCCACACTTCCATCTCTCCAAGCCTCTGTCCTCCAAATTGCGCTTTTCCTCCTAGAGGCTGTTGCGTCACCAAAGAATAAGGCCCAATGGAACGAGCGTGAATCTTATCTTCGACCAAGTGATGCAATTTCAACACATACATAATTCCCACCGTTACATCATTGTCAAAAGCTTCTCCAGTTCTTCCATCAAAAAGCGTAATTTGACCTCTTTGAGGAAGCTCAGCCAATGCCAAATATTGATGAATATTTTCTTCAGCCGGTCGTTCAAATACAGGACAAGAAAAATGAATTCCAGACTTTAACCTAGAAGCAATCTTTTTAAGCTCTTTTTCACTAGCAGAATCTAAATACTCATCCACTTCTTTCGAAGAATAGATTTCTTTAAGATACTTACGAAGATTTTTTTCATTCCAGTTTTCAAGATATTCATTAATCTTAGCTCCAATGCCATGAGCTGCCCATCCCAAATGGGTTTCCAAAATTTGTCCCACATTCATCCGGGAAGGAACCCCCAAAGGATTAAGCACAATATCTACAGCTCTTCCATCAGGGAAATAAGGCATATCTTCTTCAGGAAGGATTCGAGACACAACTCCTTTATTTCCATGGCGACCCGCCATTTTATCCCCCACAGCAAGTCTTCGTTTCATCGACACAAACACTTTGACAAGCTTAATAACGCCGGGAGGAAGCTCATCCCCTTTTTTAAGTTTTTCAATTTTTTCATCAAATACCACTTTCACCATCTCTAATTGTTCATCTACAACATCTGTAATCTTTTTAACTTTCTCTTCAACATTCTTATCTAAAGGAATATGAGCCAAAAGCTCGTAGGGAATCGTTTCATAAAGTTCAGCTGTAATCGTCTCTCCCTTGCCTAAAAGCTTTTCTTTTCCTTGCTTATCTAAAAGTTTTCCGGTTGTTTTTTCTCCAACCAAAATCTTTTTAATCTTAGCTTTGGCTGTTTCCTTAATCACGTCTATCTCAGAGGCCTGATCCCGCCTCAGCCGCGCGATTTCTTCAGCCTGGATATTTTTAGCACGCTCATCTTTCTCCGCGCCTTCTCTAGAAAACACTTGAGCCTCAATGACCGTCCCCGCAATCCCTGGAGGAACTCTTAAAGAGGTATCTTTCACATTTCCAGCTTTTTCACCAAAAATAGCTCTCAATAATTTTTCTTCAGGAGAAAGCTGTGTTTCCCCTTTCGGAGTGACTTTTCCAACCAAAATATCTCCGGGCTTGACCTCTGCTCCAATACGAATAATTCCACTACTATCTAAGTCTTTGAGAGCTTCCTCTCCCATATTTGGAATATCTCGAGTAATTTCTTCCTTTCCAAGTTTGGTATCACGAGATACACACTCAAATTCTTCAATATGGATAGAGGTAAAGACATCCTCACGAATAAGTTTTTCACTCACTAAAATAGAATCCTCGAAGTTATACCCTCCCCACGACATAAAGGCGACCATCACATTTTGTCCCAAAGCCAACTCCCCGACATCTGTTGCGGGACCATCGGCAATGACATCTCCTTTACGCACCTCATCTCCTTTACGCACAATGGGTTTTTGATTTAGACACGTATTTTGATTGGATTTTCGATACTTAATAAGATTATAAATATCAACTTCCGATCCTGTTGAACTCTTGCCTTTGGTACGTACCACAATTCGAGTGGCATCCACACTTTCCACAACTCCATCGTTTCCAGCTACCACCGTTACTCCAGAATCATGCGCCACAATTTTTTCCATCCCTGTCCCCACAATGGGCGCACTGGTTTTGAGTAAAGGCACAGCTTGTCGCTGCATGTTAGATCCCATCAAGGCTCGGTTGGCATCATCATTTTCCAAAAATGGAATTAAAGCTGCTGCCACACTCACGAGCTGACTTGGCGAAACATCCATCATGGTAATTTCAGAGGCATCCGTCATCATGGTTTCTCCAGAAAAACGAGAAGAAACGATTTTATCAACAAAATGACCGTCTTTTGATAAAGAAGCATTGGCTTGGGCAATGCGATACTTTTCTTCATCTAAAGCTGTCAAAAAAACTGCTTCATCCAGCACTTTATTATCCTTAACTCTTCGATAAGGTGTTTCGATAAATCCATACTCATTCACTCGCGCATAGGTAGAAAGTGATGCAATAAGTCCAATGTTAGGACCTTCTGGAGTTTCAACAGGACAAATTCTTCCATAATGGGTAGAATGAACATCGCGCACTTCAAATCCTGCTCTTTCTCGAGTCAAACCACCAGGTCCTAAAGCAGAAAGTCGTCGCTTATGAGTAACTTCAGACAAAGGATTGGTTTGATCCATGAATTGAGAAAGCTGAGAACTTCCAAAAAACTCTTTAATCGCAGCGCTCACAGGTTTTGTATTAATGAGATCATGAGGCATAAGAGTTTCTAC
>JACPSU010000184.1 GCA_016193105.1 Deltaproteobacteria bacterium
AAGAAACTTTACAATGCCTGTCACCATTTTTAGACCTGCCATCGTTGTTGGAGATTCCCTCACAGGAGAAACAGATAAATTTGATGGCCCTTATGTAGTCATCGCTTTCCTTCATAAAATAAGGGCTCTTTTGAGGCTTGTCCCCAATCTGGGCTATTCGGAGTGTGAGGTCAATACAGTCCCTGTTGATTATGTCACAGATGTGATTTCGTACTTAGCTTTTCAAAAACATGCCCTTGGAAAAACCTACCAAGTCTGCGATCAAAATCCCCCTTCCACAAAAGATTTTTTTGAAACGATGGTTCATATGATTGGGGGCCTCACTCCTTACTCTTGTTCTATTTTAAAAATAATGATCCTAAAAATTTTGTGCTCCCCTTTGGTTTCAAAAATCACAGGCATTACCCCTCAGCATTTGGATTATTTTATGCACCCAGGAAAATATCGAGATCCCCATTTGATCGCAGATCTCAAAGATTCAGGAATCACACTTTCCTCTTACAAAACATACTACCCCAAGCTCTATCACTTCTTAAAATTACAGCTCAGCGCCAAAAATTAAAATCAGATGAGAGCCCAGTAGCCACCCTCTGCAGCTATGGTAAAATAAAGATATTGTGGTTCGGAACGTTTGCGGAGGAACAAGGTGGAAAATCATTCTTCACATCTTTTAAAGACGCTCTTAGTCATTATGGCGCTTATTTTTATGAGTGTTCTTGTTTTCAAAGGAAACCTCAAGGAAGATCCAGTCCGTCGAGAAATAACTCTCGTCCAATCTCAAGTCAAAGTTTCCAGACGTCCTGCCCAAACACCCAAAGCCCAATTGAAGACAGAACTTAAAAAAGAGGTCATTCGCCAGTGGGCCCCTGAAACATCTCTCACAATTTCCGAGAATGAATATGGCCAACGTATCATTGCGGACGACATCATTGTTTCTCTTCTAAAAGAATCTCCTATTGAAGAGGTTAAAAAAATTGAGAAGAAATATAACCTTGCAATTCACTCTTATGATTCAGAAAGCGGAATCGCACATTTTAAAATACCCCCTTTCTATCCTTTGCCAGCAGAAGAACTTCGACAGAAAATTCAGTCAGAAAACATGATCGTTGTAGCCAGCGAACCTAATTATGTTTTAAGACTTGATTCCCATCCCAATGAGTTTGCACAAACTTTTACCCAAAATGAATTGTGGCATATGGATAATACAGGAGCAGACCTCCCCTACTGCCTTGAAACACAAGGGGCTCAGACCTGCACTCAACCGGAAGCCAAAAAGTCTATCGATACTACAGCTGGAGACTTTGAATCTTTTTGGGATAAACAATACGCCTGCGCCCTAACAGCTGTTGTGGATACCACCTTTGACCTGGAACATCCCGATCTTAAAAATAGGCTCTGGACAAATTCTTCCGAAATTCCCAATAATAATCTTGATGATGATAACAATGGCTATGTTGATGATTCAATGGGCGCCTCTGCCAGCTACAATTTTAAAGGTCTACCCATAATCCCTCTTGTTCAATCTCGAGCCTTTAGCTACGATCCAGGAAAATTACAAACGATTGTAGATGCCATCAAGGATCTCAATGACCAAGCCAAAAATAATGTTCCTAAAACCTTAGAAACTTTACAAGCTATCCATTCAGGGCTTACCCATGGGACAGCTATGGCGGCACTTATTGCCGCAGAAGGAAATAACGGCATGGGGGGCGTGGGGCTTTGTGCCTCTGGACAACTCATGCCTGTCCAAATCGCAAAACTTGATCTAGATTCCAACAAAACTCCCACCGTCACCTCAACTACAGGAGCCATGGCAGAGGCGATTCGATACGCTGCTAAACATGGGGCGAAGGTCATCAATATCAGTATGGGAGAATATTGGAGAGATAAAAATAACACTCCCCTGCCCAAAAACAGTTGCCACGTCTCAGCCCCCTGTCATCTTCTCAATGCGATAGAATATGCCCATGGGCAAGGAGCGATTGTTGTTACAGCAGCCGGGAACGAGGGCATCGATACTGACACGATTCCACACTATCCTTCTATTCTTTCTTATGAAAGACCTGATCTTCAGGTCGTATCCGTTGGAGGACACAACCCGGATGGTTCCTTAGGGATGGCCCAAGAAATTGACGCTTCCAACACTCCCAGGATCCTTTTTGAAACCAACACTGGAAAAAACTCTATTACGGTCACAGCTCCTTCTACCTACATGTTTCGTCTTCTCATGTCTCAGGAACTTGAAAATCAATTTTTAATCAACCCCTCATCTTCTCCTCAACGTTCCTATAGCCGGGATGATCTTTTTAAAGAAATTTATGCCACCTTCTCTTCTTATCCCTCTCATGTTTATGGATTTGGAACATCTTTTTCAGCTCCTTTAGTGTCAGCCGTCCTTGCAATGATTTATCAAAAATTATTAGATAAGTTTCCTGTGGCGCAAAATCCTAATAAAGACTACGTCAAAACAGCTAAAAAAGTCCTATTGAAAAATGTAAAGCCCCTCACAACTATTTTATCTGCGCAGTCTACGTCCAGCGCGTCTATTATCTCATCTATGGAAAATAAATCGCAGGCAGGAGCTGCACTTGTAGATGCCAAAGCAAGCGTTGAAGCTGTTTCGCAGCTTCAGGCCTTAGAAGATCCGGATCCCCATCCCGTCTATAACGTTCCATTCAATGAAGCAAAGGATTCCATATTTTTTAAAGGGTGCATGCCCTAAAAATACAGACTGCTAAGCGACGATAGAGTATCCACCGTCGACAACAATAGTCTGCCCATGAATCATCTCGGCCAAATCACTACACAAAAATAAAGCAACCTTGGCCACATCTTTGGGCTCAACTAACCGACCCGCAGGTGTCTTTTTTTGAGAATTTTCTAACAGCTGTTCACGATTTGAAAAGTGTTTCAAAGCTTCTGTATCAACCACCCCCGCAGACAGAGCATTTACATTAATTTTTCGAGGGGCCAGTTCTAAAGCCAAATGCCTGACGATAGATTCCATCGCTGCCTTTGAAGCCCCCACTAAGGTGTAATTAGGGATAGCTCGCACCGAACCTAAGCTTGAAATCCCAATAATCTTTCCCCCATTTTTCATGAGGGGCACTGCTTTTTGTGTTAAGCGCAAGAGTGCCCAGCTATTAATATCTACCGTCCAATGCCAGTGGTGAAGTGTCACTTCTAGAGGAGATTTTAAAACTCCTGAAGCGGCATTGCTCACTAAAATATCTAGCCCACCCCATTCTTTCTCCAAAGTTTCAAACATTTTTTGAATATCTTCTTCATCAGAAACATTCCCTTTTAAAAGAAGGGGGGGCTTCTTTAGAAGACTCTTCATCTCTTCAGCTGCTTTTTTATTTCTTAAATAATTAATCGCAACGTCACAGCCCGCTTCAGACAAAGCTTCAGCAATCGCTCGCCCAATCCCCCTAGAGCCCCCTGTAATCAATGCTTTTTTACCCTTAAAGTTCATCATAAGATTTCTCAAACTATAGTGATTTTCTATTTATTTGGCAATCTCAAACCGTTATACTCTGCAACCATGCCAGTCCATTTTAACTACATTGAAGAAGCTGGAGATAAAAAATTTATCTTTAAACACCTTGACCAAGATTATCTTTATCTCCTCATTGAATATACAACACAAACTCCTTCATTTTTTTGCCCCTCTTTAAAAACAAAAACTGTTTCATTTCCATATCATGACCAAGCCTTAGAACTTAAATTTTTGAAATCTTACGAATGCCCTTCAAAAACCCTTGCTCAAAAAACACCTCTCCCCTGGGGAGCTTATGTGGCTACCCTCATAGCTCACGAAAACATCTATCATTTTGTATATGAGATCACGGATCCTCAAGGCCAGATGCAGGCCACTCAAAGCTTTGAATCACTTTTCAAAAACAAAAAAGAGGAAGATTTCAAGCGATGTCCTCTCTTTAGCCCTATTGAAAATGTTTTTTCTGACACGAACCTTTTTGGAAAAGTTATTTCTTATCGCCTAGATCTCCCCTCTCAAAGAATAGCTCCCCTTCAAAATAAAATTAAACTTTCAGCCACATTGACAGCATGCCAATATAATCTTTACGCAAATCGTTGTGAAGAGATCCCGGCTCCTTTATCAGGGGGGCATTCATTTCAAGCACGCCTCATTCAACCCAAAGCTAAATTCTTAAAAAAACCAAGTCTAACTCAAAAAGAAATTCAACTCGGAAAACCTTTTA
The DNA here is from genome assembly GCA_016193105.1 of Deltaproteobacteria bacterium. Taxonomy (GTDB): domain Bacteria; phylum Bdellovibrionota; class JACOXK01; order 2-02-FULL-40-11; family 2-02-FULL-40-11; genus JACPST01. The sequence goes on from JACPSU010000184.1 coordinate 4,224, forward strand.
CTTTAGAAAGTGAAGAGCTTGAAAATAAAATGGCTCAAACTTTACAAATCTTAAGTATGGATGGAGTTATTTTACGAGAACATACCATTCTGATTCAGCAGGACAGGCCTCAGTATCCTCAAGATCTTTCCCAAGATATTTTAATGACCATTAAAAAAAATATTCTCCAAAGTTATCAGCAAGATTATGATCACTTTATTTCTTTTCCCGGGCAAGAGCTTCCTCTAAATTTTTATTTTGCCACCACGCTTCAAAAACTGCAGTGGCAAGAAACTCCATTTTTAAATTATCAAGAAGCTTCTCTCTCTTTAATCTCTAAGGGCTATTACTTTTATGAAGAAGACCCCAAATACAGCGAATGGTTTCACAAATATTATAATAATGAACTTATAGGAGAAAACCTTCTCTTAGCTATGAATCAAAGAAAAGAAGAGCTAGAGATCAAACCTTTAAAACTTTGGGCCTCTTTAGATGCCATCGAATGTTTAAATTTTTGCTTTGTTGCTCAAAAAGAGAATCAAGAGGAATACACAAAGCTTTCCCTCTCACTTTTAGACCTCTTACAAAAACGAATCAAAGAAGAACCCAGAGCGTGGCTATACTCAATTTCTCCTCAAGGATTAGCTGTTTTAGCTTTTTTATCTGGCTACCAACTTTTAAAAAAAGAAGAATGGAAACAGCAAGCACTTGATCAGCTAGATTTTCTACTTAAAACTTATCCTCTCCAAACCCAGAAGTTTTCTTTTGAAAAATATGACTCCAGTGCTCTCACCCACACAACTCAGGCACTCAAAATTGCCGCTCAACACTTCCCTCAATTTAAGAAAGATTATGAAAAAGCACAGATGAGAGTATTAGATGAATTTAAAAAAGAGTCCCCTAACGTCTCCCTGGCGACACAGTTTGAAATTTTAGATATTATGACGCCCGGATTTTATTGTTACTTCCAATAAAAAAAGGGCTGGTAAAAATACCAGCCCTTTTTCGAACTTAATGAGCGAGCTCTTACATCATGCCGCCCATACCACCCATTCCACCCATCCCTGGAGGCATTCCACTGCCAGGCATTCCACCATGACCACCTGCAGATTCTTCTTTAGGCTTATCTGCAATCATGGCTTCTGTGGTGAGCATCAAGGACGCCACAGAGGCTGCATTTTGAAGAGCACTACGAACCACTTTTGTAGGATCAATAATCCCTTTCTCTAAAAGGTCGACATACTCTTCACTTTGAGCATCGAAACCAAAGTTCACATTAGAGTTGGATAAAACTTTATCCACCACGACAGCGCCATCAAACCCTGCATTGCCAACAATTTGGCGAATAGGTTCTTCAATCGCTCGTCGGACAATGTCTACTCCGGTTTGCTGTTCTGGAGAATCTTTGAGTTTATTTTTAAGATCATTTAAAGCTTTGACAGATCTTAAATAGGCCACTCCACCTCCAGGCACAATTCCTTCTTCAACGGCAGCTCGGGTTGCATGAAGCGCATCTTCAACGCGGGCTTTCTTTTCTTTCATTTCAACTTCTGTTGCAGCCCCCACGCGAACCACCGCTACGCCACCGACAAGTTTTGCCAAACGCTCTTGAAGTTTTTCTCGGTCATAATCAGAATCCGTTTGTTCAACTTGGGCTCTGATTTGTTTCACACGAGCTTCAATGTCTGACTTTTTGCCTTTGCCATCGATCAAAGTTGAA
>JACPSU010000185.1 GCA_016193105.1 Deltaproteobacteria bacterium
AAGAGATCTATCCATAAAATCTCATTCTCATCAAATGTCTTAAATAAGGTTTTTAGCAGGGTTGATTTGCCAGTTCCTCGGGGGCCAAATAAAAAGAAACTACTGTCAATTCTAGGACTTATGAGCCTTTTGATCATATTCCGAAATTGTACGACATTTTCGGAATAAAGTCTACTTTTTATTTTTAAGATAATTTCTAGGTTTGCCAAGAAGAAGGCAAGAAGATTTCGCGATATTTGTTAATGGCGTAGCGATCGGTCATGCCAGAAATAAAATCAATGACATGCTGGTCGATAGGATCTGTAAATTCATTTAAGCTCATTTCAGAAAGCAGCTGATCAGGATGTTCTAAATAATAAAAATAGAGACTCTCCACCATTTTTTGAGCTTTTTTGAGTTCTCGTTGTACACGATCTGTTTCATAGACGTTTCCAAACATAAATGCCCGAAGCTCCGTTAAGGCCTCAATCTTTTCAGTGCTCATTCTAATTTTATCAAAATCATGCTCTTGGGTGGCCAAAATAACATCCTTAATCATCGTTCCAATGCGTTCTGAATGGGTATTTCCAAAAATATCTCGCAGGCGCTTAGGAATATCTTTCGACGTTAAAACTCCAGCTCGCATGGCATCATCCAAATCGTGATTCACATAGGCAATAATATCGGCCAGACGTACCACTTGTCCCTCTAAGGTCTTGGCTTTAAGTTTTGGATCATCAGATAAAATAGGGCCTTTCCCTTTGGAATGCTTGGCAATCGCTTCTCGCACTTCTTCCGTCACATTCATGGGCTCTACAATTCGAACACTTTGAAAAACATGATGAAATCCCTTGGGATGAATTTTATTTAAAATTGCCTCTCCAGAATGTCCAAAGGGGGTATGTCCTAAATCGTGCCCCAAAGTTGCCGCCTCGACCAAATCTTCATTTAAAGAGAGGGCTCGCGCCATTGTGCGCCCCAGCTGCATCACTTCCAACGTATGTGTCATACGCGTGCGGTAGTGATCCCCCACGGGATTTAAAAAAACCTGAGTTTTGTGCTTTAGCCTGCGAAAAGGCTTGCTGTGAAGAATTTTATCTCGATCTTTTTGAAATCGAGTTCTGAGTTCACACTCTTCTTCTACTCCCCTACGACTTGCTTTGGAACTGAGCGTTGCATGTGAAGATAGAGTCTTTTTTTCTTTTTCTTCTAAAAGCTCTCGAATCACCTGCATAAATCTTATTTAATCTTTCAATTTAGAAAAAATCTTATCGGCCAACTTTTCATAGTCAATTTGATATTGACCTGCAGCAATCGCCTTTCGAATGCGATTTACTTTTTTGAGATCAATTTGGGAGGCTTTTTTTTCTTTGTCAAAAAGAGTTTTATAGTAATTTAAGTTTTTAATAAGTTTGAACTTTTTCGACATAAAATTCTTGTTCAGAGTATCATAAACCTATTGAAAAGACAAATCTTTTCCCCTATAGTGACTGGTTATGGCGACCCTTTTAGATGGCAAAAAATTGTCTCAAAAAATTTGTTCCACTTTAAAGTCCAAGGTTGAAAAGCTTAAAGATAAAAAACCTGGGCTTGCAGTGATCCTGGTCGGAGATCATTCCGCTTCTCAAATTTATGTGGCTAAAAAAGAAAAAACAGCTCGAGAATTTGGATTTTATTCTGAGGTTCACAAACTCCCATCCGCTTGCGAAGAAAAAGAAATCTTAAATCTTATCAAATACTTAAACGAATCTCCTAAAATTCATGGTATTCTTGTGCAACTCCCTTTGCCCGCTCATATTCAAACACACGCTATTTTAAATGCTGTTTCTCCTTTAAAAGACGTCGATGGATTTCATCCCCTTAATTTAGGACGGCTTTTTATCGGAGATCCTCTATTTATCCCCTGCACGCCTCAAGGAGTGATGGAGCTTTTCAAGGAATATAAAATTGAGCTTTCTGGAAAACATGCTGTCGTTATTGGACGCTCTCTGATTGTTGGAAAACCACTCGCACATTTGCTTTTAGGACAAAATGCGACGGTCACGATTTGTCATTCTAAAACCAAAAATCTAGAAGCTGTTTGTCAAACAGCAGATATTTTGATTTCTGCCATAGGCAAACCCCTCTTCATTAAAAATTCTTTTGTCAAAGAAGGGGCTGTGGTAGTAGACGTAGGGATTAACCGTTTAAATAATAAAATTGTAGGAGATGTTGACTTTGAAAATGTTCAAAAGAAAGCTTCTTTTATTACACCTGTCCCAGGAGGAGTTGGCCCGATGACCATTGCCCTTCTTCTCCAAAACACATTTAAAAGTTTTGAAAGATTTTCGTCATGAGTGAATTAAAAAAGAGACTTGAAAATAACGAATTTGTCATTACTGCTGAAGTCTGTCCTCCTAAAGGCCCCAATACAGATGATTTTTTAGAAAAAGCACTTCTTTTAAAAGACCATGTCCATGCCTTTAACGTCACAGATAACCAACGCTCGGTCATGCGTTTTAGTGCGCTGGTTGCTTCCTATCTTTTGAGCAAAGCTGGGCTAGATCCCATTTTTCAAATTTCTTGTCGAGACAGAAATTCGCTCGCCCTGGAATCTGATCTTTTAGGCGCCTATCGCTTAGGAATTCGAAATCTTTTACCTCTCACAGGAGATCCCATTCGTGCAGGAGATCATCAACTGGCCAAAGGAGTCTTTGAATTTGAATCGGTTAAACTTTTACAAATGATTCGAAAATTAAATAACGGCTTTGATTTCTTTGATAATCCGATCGAAGGAAAAACAGAATTTTATTCTGGTGCCGTTGTGAACCCCACAGCTTCCAATCTCACCCCTATTTTAAAACGGATGGAGAAAAAAATAGAAGCAGGAGCACAGTTTTTTCAAACCCAGGCCGTCTTTGATCTCAAAGCATTTGAATCTTTTATGAAAGAGGCTGAAAAATTTAATACAAAAATTATTGCAGGAGTCCTCCTGCTTCGCTCTCACAAAAATGTAAATTATATTAATAACCATGTCCCTGGTATTCACATCCCCGCTTTTGTGAAAGAAGAGCTCAAAAAGTCTAGTGATCCCTTGCAAACCGGCATTCAAATGGCCGGGCGTCAAATTAAAGATTTTCAAGGACTCTGCCATGGAGCCCATGTGATGGCCATTAAACACGAAGACAAAATTATTGATATCTTAAACCACTACAGGTCTTTATGAACGACCCCCTTAAAAAAACAGCTCTTCATGAAAACCATGTAAAGCTTAATGCTCGGATGGTCGATTTTGGCGGCTGGCACATGCCCGTGCAATATACGAGCATCATCGAAGAACATGTAGCCACACGCACACACGTGGGACTTTTCGACGTAAGCCACATGGGCGAAATTGAAATTATAGGCCCCGATGCTCTTTCGTTTATTCAAAAGATGGTGACCCAAGATGTATCCAAAGCCAAAGATGGAGAGCAAGTTCAATACTCTTTGATGTGTACTCTGAATGGTGGGATCGTCGACGATATTTTAATTTATAAATTTTCTCCCACTCATCTTTTTTTGTGTGTGAACGCATCGAATACCAACAAAGATTTTGAATGGCTCTGCCAACATAAAGGCACTAGCCGAGTTGATATTCAAAATCGCTCTTTAGAGTATGTTCAAATTGCAATTCAAGGACCCAAAGCCCTCACACTCCTTCAAGAAATGACCTCTGTTCAGCTTGCCCCTATCAAATATTACCGTTTTACAAAAGGAAAAGTCTCCGCCATCGACATGATTATTTCGCGAACCGGATATACGGGAGAAGACGGGTTTGAACTTTATTTACCCTCTCAAAAAGGCCCTAAAATCTGGGAAGAACTTTTAGAACGAGGGAAAAAATATCACATTCAACCGTGTGGATTAGGGGCGAGAGACACCCTTCGCATTGAAATGCGCTACCCCCTCTATGGACATGAACTCAGTTCCACGATTTCTCCTTTGGAAGCAGATTTGGAATGGGTGGTCAAATGGAATAAAGCAGATTTTTTTGGAAAAGAGGCCCTGGTTCAACAAAAAGAAAAAGGGATCCCTCGAAAATGCATTGGATTTGAACTTTTAGAACCTGGCATTGCCCGGCAAGGATACGCAATCCATGAGTTTCAAAATGAGTTGATTGGGGAAGTCACGAGTGGTACTTTGTCTCCAACATTAAAAAAAGCTATCGGTATTGGATTTGTGAAACGTGAGCTCAGTCACGTGGGGCAAGAATTAAACATAGAAATTAGAGGAAAAAAAGTAAAAGCCAAAGTGGTTCAAACACCCTTTGTTAAAAAGTCAGCCTAAGGAGGTATGATTATGAATGTTCCTGATAGCCTATTATATACAAAAGATCACGAATGGGCAAAAACAGAAAACAACAATGCGGTTATTGGAATTACAGATCACGCACAAAATGCACTTGGTGATATTGTATTTGTAGAGCTC
>JACPSU010000186.1 GCA_016193105.1 Deltaproteobacteria bacterium
ATCACCGCTACTTCAAAGGGAGCAATAGAGATAGGCCACAAAATACCATTCTCATCATGGTTTTGTTCAATGGCAGCCGCAGCCGTTCTACCTACCCCAATTCCATAACACCCCATCTCAAAATATTTTTTCTCCCCTTCTTTATTTAAAAACGTCGCATTCAAGGCTTTACTATATTTATCTCCCAAATAAAAAATATGCCCCACTTCAATCCCTCTATAACTTTTAAATTTCCCTTTGTGACATTTTAAACAGTCCTCATTAGGCTTCTTTTGGATGAGATTGGAATTGGCCGTATATTGACATTGATCACAGGATAAAACTTCATCTTCTCCGGATTGCGCTAATACATGAAATTCATGAGAAAGTGAGCCCCCAATATCCCCTGTTTCTGCCTCTACGGCTCGAAACTCGAGCCCACATCGTTTAAAAATCCGGTGATAGGTTTGAAACATATTTTGATATTCTTTAAGGGCATCTTCTGAAGCCTCATGAAAACTATAGCCATCCTTCATTAAGAATTCTCTGCCTCGCATGAGACCAAAGCGTGGCCGAGTTTCATCTCGAAATTTAGTTTGAATTTGATACAGATGGAGAGGCAATTGTTTATAAGATTGAACAAAACTTCTGACAATATCCGTAATCACTTCTTCATGCGTGGGCCCCAAACAAAAATCTCGTTCATTTCGGTCTTTGAGCCTGGCCAATTCTTTTCCCATTTTTTGCCAGCGTCCGCTCTCAATCCAAAGTTCTGCAGGCTGAAGCATCGGCATTAAAAGTTCCTGAGCCCCCGATCGATTCATCTCTTCTCGAATAATGGCTTCAACCTTTCGAATGACTCGGTATCCCAAAGGAAGATAACTAAAAATTCCAGAGGCTACTTTTTTAATCATCCCTGCACGAAGCATAAGTTTATGAGAAATAACTTCTGCTTCTGAGGGGACATCTCTTAAGGTAGGCACAAATGTTTTAGAAAGCTTCACTTCGGTCCTCGGATGTCTTTGGCCTCAATGGAAGCAATTTGAGTCATGAGCGTTTGGAATAGTTCATTTTCTGGAATCTTAGCGGCTGTCTTCCCATCTATATAAAGAAGGCCTTCTTTTTTTCCTCCCGCAATTCCCACGTGAGCTTCTCTGGCTTCTCCCGGTGCATTGACCGCGCACCCCATGACAGCAATTTTAAGAGGGGTCTTTAAATGAGACACCGCTTTTTCTACGCGATTGGCCAATTCTACAACATCAATTTCTGCTCTGGCACACGAAGGACAGGAAATCACATCTGGACCAAAAACTCTGAGACCCAAAGATTTTAAAATCTCCTTGGCTGTTTTAATTTCTTCTTTGCAATCGGCTGTTAACGACACCCGAATGGTATCTCCAATTCCATCAGCTAATAATGCTCCAAAAGCGACCGCAGATTTAATGGATCCGCTAAAAGCAGGGCCAGCCTCTGTCACCCCCAAATGCAAAGGATAGTCGACTTGTTTGGACAGTTTTCGATACCCATCGATGGTGGTTCGCACATCGGAAGACTTCATAGAAATTTTAAAATTAGTATATCCTTCTTTTTCAAAAAATTCGACATACCGCACAGCACTTTCTACCAAAGCTTCTGTAGTAGGATATCCATATTTATCTAATAAATCTTTTTCTAAAGAACCCCCATTGACTCCAATGCGAATAGCTGTATTTTTTTCTTTGGCTTTTTGAATAATGGCGCGCACTTTTTCCAAAGACCCAATGTTGCCTGGATTAATTCGAATTGCATGAGCTCCTGCTTCAATCGAGGCCAAGGCCATTCGGGGATCAAAGTGAATATCGGCAATCAAAGGAATTGAGATTTGTTTTAAAATATGAGGAAGCGCATCGGCAGAGGCTTGATCTGGAACACTCACCCGAATGACCTCACATCCTACTTCTTCTAAACCCTTAATTTCACGAACTGTTTTTTCGACATCTGTGGTTGGAGACATCGTCATGGATTGAATGACAACCGGAGCGCCTCCTCCAATCTCGACATTGCCTACAACAATTTTCTTTTTACTAGACATAGGACTACATTTCTATCTGATAATTTTTAATTTTTCTATGAAGATTTGTTCGCTCTACCCCAATGGCCTTAGCCGTTTTTGAAACATTCCCTTCAAACTCTTTAAGTTTTCTTTGAATATACTCTTTTTCAAATTTCATCTTGGCTTTTCTAAAATCATCTATAGACCCAGACAGACTACTTTCTTCAGCCTCCAGGATCGAAGCCGGAACATCTTGAATCCCAATGGTATCGGATGGCGTCATAATAAAAAGTCGCTCTACCGTATTTCTTAGCTCTCGAACATTTCCAGGCCAATCATAAGCTTCCAAAGCCTCTAGAGCCTCTGGTAAAATACGTTTTACACGTTTTCCATTTTCTTGCGCAAGAAATTTTAAAAAATATTCCACCAAAACACCAATATCATCTTTACGTTCTCTTAAAGAAGGAACATGCATTGGAATCACATTGAGCCTGTAATATAAATCTTCTCTAAATCGCCCCTGCTTGATTTCTTCCTGAAGATTTTTATTGGTTGCCCCAATGACACGGACATCCACTTCAAAAGTTGTCGTACCTCCGACACGTTCAAATTTCTGTTCTTGTAGAACACGAAGAATCTTGGCTTGTGTCTTTAAACTCATATCCCCAATTTCATCTAAAAAAAGTGTCCCTCCATGAGCCAAGTCAAATTTCCCTCGCCTAGAAGTGGTAGCTCCCGTAAAAGACCCTTTTTCGTGGCCAAAAAGTTCACTTTCAATCAGCTCTTCTGGAATTGCAGCACAATTAACTTCAACAAAAGGACGCTCCCTTCTTATACTTCCTTCATGAAGCTTTCGGGCAACCAGTTCCTTGCCCGTTCCATTCTCCCCGGTAATCAAAATCCAACTATGTGTAGGGGCTGCAATACGAATTTGCTCCTCAAGTTTTTGCATGACTGCCCCCTGAAAAATCATTTCAAACTGAGATTTAATTTTCTGACGTAATACTTTATTTTCTTCTTTGAGCTCACGAACGGATAAAATATTTTTGATAGAAAGGAGCAGTTTATCTAAAGAAAGGGGTTTCTCGATAAAATCATAGGCCCCTAGTTTTGTGGCTCTTACAGCGGTTTCAATCGTCCCATGTCCAGACATCACAATGACAAATCCTGGAAGATGAGCTTCTTTCATTTTCTTTAAGACTTCGAGACCATCCATGCCAGGCAACCAAATATCTAAAAGCACCACATCAGGAATTTCTTTAGAAATCAGCTCTAAAGCTTCTTCTCCACTGCGTGCCTCACTGACATAATAGCCTTCTTCAGAAAGCACAGAACGAATTGTGGCTCGAATCGGCGCTTCATCATCTACAATTAAAATATGATCGTTTCTCATGCAGGTAACTCAATAATAAATTTTGATCCTTTCGGTTTGTTATTGGCCACTCGAATATATCCTCGATGATCCGAGACAATCTTTCTCACAATTGTAAGACCAAGTCCAGTCCCCTCTTTTTTTGTAGAAAAGTATGGCTCAAACAATCGAGATTTAATCTCTTCTGGAATACCCGTACCGGTATCTGACACTTCTACAATCACCAGTTGCAATGCAGAAATATAGCGAGACTCAATGGTGATTTTCCCTCTCCCCTCCATCACAGAAACTGCATTATCAATGATATTAATAAAAACCCGTTTCATCTGATCACGATCTAATTCTAGAATGGGAATTTTTTCTTGTTCCTGATACCTAAACTCAATCTGTTTATGGGCCTCTTGATAGAGTGCCATTGACTCTTTAATAATAGCTCCCAGTTCACAAGGCTTCGGATGAATTTCAGGCAATTTGGCAAACTGAGAAAATTCATTCACCAAATCCTTTAACTCATCAACTTGCGTAATAATCATCTTAGTACATTCATCAAAGACTTGGTCTGTTGAAGCTAAATATTTTCGTCGAAGTCTTTGAGCAGAAAGCTTAATCGGAGTAAGAGGATTTTTAATTTCATGCGCAATACGTCTTGCCACCTCTCGCCATGCTGCCACTCGTTGAGCTTTCATGAGATCTGTTAAATTATCAAAAACAATCACCATTCCTAAATATTTGCCATCATCATCTCGCATCATCGTTACACTCACAAGAAGTGTCAGAGCTTGATCTTGAACTTTCACTTTCATTTGCTGACTTGCCGTATGTTCTGAAACATCTGGAAGTCGCTTACGAAGGCCCTCGACAAAATTTAAATACTCAGGTGTTAATACTTTCTGATAAGAAACTCGCATATATTTATAGGCTTTGATTCCTAATAAATCTTCGGCCGCTTTATTAATAGTGGTAATGACCCCTTGCGAATCCACAGAAACCACTCCTGCTTTAATATTTTTTAAAATAGCCCCCATATAACGGCCGCTTTCTTCTAACTCCACATTGGATTTTTGAAGCTCCTGATACGCCTGTGCTAATTTAAAACTACTTTCCTTTAAATCTCGAATCATCTTATTAAAAGAACGAACCAGCATGGCCAACTCGTCATTTCCTTCATACTGAATCTGAACATCCAAATTCCTTTGCACCACAGCCTCGGTCCCTTCTACAAGACGTTGAATCGGGATGGTCAACTCTCTGGCTAAATGAAATCCAAGCCAGACCGCCGTAAAGATAATAATCAGTGTGACTAAGATTAAAAGAGCAAAGTAAATTGTTTTTAAAGAACGCTTCAGAGTTTTTACTTCTCGATATTCATTATAGGCAGAATTAATTTTAGAAATTTTTTCAACCAAATGAGGAGGAACATAAGAACTCACGACAATGGCTGCGATAGCATTTTTCTTAGCCGTATCTAATAGAGGGATCACACACCGAATTAACTCCCCTTGGGTCAACGACCCTTCTGTAAACGACTGAACTGTTGAAGCCTGACGCCCCAAAAAACCTTCTCTTAAAAATTGAAGATCCAAAGGAGGAAAATGCTTAGCCCCCAAACCTGGATGAACTGTTGCAATCCCTTTTCCTTCTAAATTCGTAAAAATTTCAATCGCATCTAATGCATAGTCTTTCTGAAACTTTTGCACGGTTTTAATCAAATCTTCCTTACGATGGGGTTGGATCAGCTTTCGTTGAGTAAGCTCACGACTCATCATTTCTCCAAAATGAAAACTTTTTTCCCGAATCGTTTGGGTATAATTGGCATGAATATCTAATGCATTCTGAAGGGAATGAGTCAGTTGAACATTAAACCATTTTCCAAAACTGTTATTGATGTAGAGCGCTGAAACTGTAAACAAAATAATACTAGGAATTAAAGCAAAACTTACAAAAACAACGACAAGCTTTGTTTTAAGCTTTGATCCTAAGAGTCTTAATTTTCGTTCCCAAAAAAGCTTGATGATATTTCTAAAAACAAGAAAAATAAGAAGCCCAATGAGAATAAGATTTAAATTAATCAGAGCAAAAAATAAGATACTATTAATAAAAGGAAGTTTTTGGCTTAACCCTGTCAGATAAATTTCAAGATATGTTAAAAGGCAAAAAAGGGTAAAAACAACAAGAATAATAAGACGTTCCCGCTTTCGGCGCCGAACTTCTTTACGCCTAAGTCGCTCTAGAATTTCTTTAGGTTCCACCCCCTTACATCTATAACAGGAGACTTGCCCTGTAAATGCTCAATTTTTAGAGGTGCCCTTTAGACCGAGGCGGGTTGAAAGAGAGAAGTTTGAAGAGACATTCGATCTTGTTGTGTCTTTTCAAAAGCCTTTTCGCCTATCATATATCCGTAGTCGCCGCGCAAAACTTTTCGAACAAGCTTGGTGTGAAGCTCATGTCCGGCCTTATGTGTAACAAAATGTCCCAAAATTTTCATTCCAAAAAGGGCCATATCTCCAATGGAGTCTAAAATCTTATGGCGCACAAATTCATCTTTAAAACGCAGCCCTTCTTTATTTAAAATATTTTTTTCATCAAGCACAATGGCACAATCCAAAGAGCCTCCACGAATGAGCCCTTTTTGTTTTAAGAGCTCTAGATCTTTTACAAAACCAAAAGTTCTGGCACGTGCAATCTCTTGTGTAAAGTTCTTGGGATCAAGTTTCATTTCAAATTTTTGTTTTTGAATGTAAGGATGAGCAAACTCAATAGAACATGTTACTTTGGGAGTTCTAGAACTCAACAAATAACAATATCGATCTCCCTCAACAATGGCCACAGGCTTGGTAATGACAAAAACTTTTTTAAGTTGATCTAATTCTTGAATTCCTGCTTTTTTAATTTTTTCAACAAAGGGTTCACTGCTCCCATCTAAAATAGGAATTTCAGGGCCACAAACTTCAACTTCCACATTATCAATGTCTAAACCCCATAATGCAGCCATCAAATGCTCTATGGTTTGAATCGTAACACCTTTTTTTCCTAGGGTTGTGGAAAGCGTCGTCTCAACAACATAGCGATTTAAAGCCGGAATCAAAACTTTTTGGGATGCATCTATTCGAACAAATATAATTCCATGATCTGCAGGAGCAGGTTTTAAAACGATTTCAACAGCTGCCCCACTATGTAAGCCAATCCCTTTAAAGGAAATCGCTTTTCGAATAGTTTTTTGAAAATTCATAGTATCCTATTTAAGTAATGAGCAAAACTCATGCCACTTCATAACAAAAGATCAAAAAAAATAATTCCATAATAATTTCAAGTAATTATATATAAAATTACTTTTTGGCAATGGCTAATTTTATGATCTATTTTGTTGCAATTCTGCAACAGATGTTGAAAAAATCCCAAAATGTTTATAGGCTGAAATAGTAGCTACACGACCTCGGGGAGTGCGCTGAATAAAACCTTGTTGAATCAAATATGGCTCATAGACATCTTCAATCGTATCTTTTTCTTCACTAATCGCAGCGGCTAAGGTCTCAACGCCCACAGGGCCCCCTTTAAATTTTTCAATGATGGTAAGTAGAATTTTTCGATCCATCACATCAAAACCGGCTTGATCGACTTCCAACATTTTTAATCCTTCTAAAGCAACTTTCTTGGTAATAACACCATCGGCTTTCACTTGAGAATAATCGCGGAGTCTTCGAATCAAGCGATTGGCAATTCGAGGAGTTCCTCTAGAACGATGGGCAATTTCTACGACCCCTTCTTTATCTGTTTGGATTTTTAAAATTTTAGAAGATCGTGCTACGATTTGTTCAAGATCTAAAATCCCATAATAATCGAGCCGATGCACAATACCAAAACGCCCTCTCAAGGGAGAGGTCAAAAGCCCCGCCCGAGTTGTAGCCCCAATTAAAGTAAAAGGAGGAAGATTTAATTTTACTGTACGAGCAGAAGGCCCTTGGCCAATGATAATATCCAAACAATAATCTTCCATTGCTGAATATAAAACTTCTTCAACGATGCGATTTAGACGATGAATTTCATCAATAAAAAGCACTTCTCTTTCTTTTAAATTTGTAAGAGTTGCAGCCAAATCTCCTTGTTTTTCAAGTGCAGGCCCAGAGGTGCTGATCATATTGACCCCCAGTTCACGTGCAATGATGTATGCTAATGTGGTCTTGCCTAACCCAGGAGGCCCATAAAAAATACAATGATCCAAGGCCTCTTGTCGTTGTTTTGCTGCAGTAATCGCAATCGCTAAATTTTCTTTGACTCTTGTTTGTCCAATAAAATCCGTTAATTTTTCAGGACGAAGTTTTTGCTCAATATTTTCTTCTTCCCCTGATAATTTTTGGGGGCTTACCGGTCTTTGCAGGTCGTCCATTTTTTTATCCTCTTAAGAATTGTAAAGACTGCTTTAACAAATCCTCAAACTTTGCCTGAAGAGTCGATGACCCAACATTCATTTTAGGTTTCAAATAAGATAAGGCTCGATCAATTTCCATTTGTTTATACCCAAGATTCGAAAGCGCGGATGCCAAATCTCTAAACTGATCCGGCTCTAAAGGTGTATCGGATGCCACTAAAACAGAAGGGTCGCCGACACAAGAAAGTTTTTGAATTTTTTCTTTGAGTTCTAAAATAAGACGCTCTGCCGTTTTCTTTCCAATCCCTTGAACGGCAGTTAACCTTTGCACATTACTGGTTAAAACAATTTGGCTTAATTCCTGTGGAGAAGTTTCAGAAACAACTGTCATGGCCACTTTAGGCCCCACCCCACTCACGGTCAGCAGCATCTGAAATAGCTCTTTCTGGGCAGAGGTTAAAAAACCAAAAAGCTGAAAACTATCTTC
>JACPSU010000198.1 GCA_016193105.1 Deltaproteobacteria bacterium
CTACCTGAAGCTGATCAGATAATTTCTTAATCATTTCTTCTCGTTCAAGATCAGAAGGCAACTGTTTTAAATAAGGAATCATTTCTTCAATCACTTTTGTCTTTTGCAAAGGAAGATCCTGACATCGAACTAAAATACGATGCATAACAAATTCCAGAAGAGAAACTGCACTTTTTATTTTTTGGATTAAAAGCTCATAAGACTGTTTACCATGAAGCTGAATAAATTCATCAGGATCTTTTTCTGCTGCTAATTGTATCACCTTGGGCACGATGCCCGCCTGTAAAAAAATATCTAACGACCGCTCAGAAGCTTGCTCCCCTGCGGCATCATGATCAAAAAAGATATAAAACCGATCGGTAAAACGTTTTAGAATCTCCACTTGATGTGCAGTTAATGCCGTTCCCATCGGAGCCACAGCATTTTGAAACCCCACTTGATGCATGGCCAAGCAATCAAAGTATCCCTCTACAACGATGGCTCCAGATTTAGAAATTGCAGAAATCGCTGAAGATAGTCCATAGAGAGCCTCCCCTTTTTTATAAATTAAGGATTCAGGAGAATTTAAATATTTAGGAACAGCCTCGGCATCTAAACCCCTGCCACCAAATCCCAAAACTCTTTGATTTAAATCAAAGAGAGGAAAAAGAATGCGATCTCGAAAACGATCTAGCCCTAAGGCACCAGCATCTTTTTCTAAAATCCCTTTTCGTTTTAAAAAATCTAGGAGGGGATGTCTTTGAGCAGGAGCATATCCCAAATGGTACTTATTGAGTGTCTCAATCGTTAATCCTCTTTTTTTAAAAAAATCTAGGGCTTTTTTGTTTTTTTGAAGTTCTTCTTTAAAAAAAAGAAGCGCATATTTATTAATTTTATAGAAATGTTCTTTCGTTTGCCTTGTTTCTTTTTGAAAAGTCGTTAAAGGAGCTTCTGGAATAACCACCCCTACTTCTTGAGCACATTTTCGAAGAGCCTCAGGAAACGAAAGCCCCCCGATTTCCATAAGAAAAGTAAAAACATTGCCTCCTTTTCCACACCCAAAACAATGATAGATCTTTTTAGCTTCACTCACCACAAAAGAAGGCGATTTTTCAGAATGAAAAGGACAAAGTCCTCTAAAATTGATCCCCGCTTTTTTTAGCGTCACATGGCGAGAAAGGACGCTCACGATACTAATACGATTACGGACTTCGGCAATTTTTTCTTCAGAGACAATAGACATTTTTATAGTGCGCCTTACAACAACAGACGATGTAAGATCTAGAAAAGTTTAGATAGTTTTTCACGAACCAGGCGGCTCACTTCTTTCATGTCCGCTTGGCCTGCCAAATCTTGACCGACAGCTTTCATCACTTCTCCCATCTGTTTTACAGAAGTGATCCCTAATTTTTGAATAACAGATTGAACTCTTTTTTCTACTTCAGAAAGATCCAAAAGCTTAGGGAGATACTGCTCTAGAATATGAATTTCTTTCTGTTCCTTATCTGCTAAATCTTTTCTATTCCCTTTCAGAAACTGCTCAATCGATTCTTGTCGCTGCTTTACCATCTTTCGAATAACAGAAATAATGCCCTCATCATCTAAGGCTTTAATGAGCTCAATTTCTTTATTCTTAACGGCCGCCCGAAGTAAGCGGAGCGTTGAAACACACAGCTCATCTCTACTTTTGAGTGCTTCTTTTAATTTCTGATCAACAAGCTCTTTAAGTGATGGCATTTAAAAAAACCTCTTTTTTAAGGCTCTTTTGCGAGCGGCAATAGATTTTTTCTTCAGACGAACACTCGGCTTTTCATAGTGTTCCCGTTTTCGGATCTCTGAAAGTATTCCTGCCTTCTCACATTGTTTTTTAAACCGTCGGATAAGAGATTCAAAGGATTCCCCTTCTTTCGCTCTAATTCCTGGGCTCATAACAAACACCCCCTTTAAAGTTCAGCTAGTATAAGCGATGGAACTGTATAGTCAAGCTTTTGGACAACCTGCCAAAAGCTTGGAATAGAGGGCATCTATGTCCCTCAACAAATTTTCTTTTCCAAAATTATTGAATACAAACTTTTTTCCATACTCTCCCATTTTCTGTCTCATTTCTGGATTATCTAATAAAGTTAATAAGTGGCGTGTAAAACCAACTTCGTCATTCAGAGAGACAACATGTCCATTTTGCCCTGAAAAGACGATGTCTCTGACCCCCCCTACATCTGTAGCAATGACGACCTTTCCACATGCCTGAGCTTCAATAAGGGAGACAGGCGTTCCTTCATTCAAGGAAGTGAGACATACAATATCTAAAATATCATAAATAGGTTTTAATTCCTTTTGCCAACCCAATATGGAACACGTGTTCTCAATACCCATATTTTTAATTTGCTCTTTAATTGAGGGCTTGCACTCTCCATCTCCCACAATCACAAAATGAACATCTTGTCTTATCCGACTTATAGCTTGAACAATTCTTAGGAAAAGAGTGTGGTTTTTAATAGGAACCAATCTTCCAATAATGCCAACCATATATTTATGGGTTGGCAATTGAAATTGTTGTTTAACCCCTAGGCTATCTGTGGAAGATTCTATAAAAGAGCCTAAATCAAATCCCAATGGAATCATGACAACCTTATTTTTAGACACTATTTTATAGCGAGTCACTAAATCTTCTTTTTGACGAAGACTAATAGCAATAACATGAGTCGTAAAATAAGCCAGAATTTTTTCTATCCCTATAATAATAAAAGTCTTAAAAGGATTAAAATAACCCCTAAACGTATGCCCATGAAATGTGTGAATCCGAATAGGAACTCTTGCAATGAGAGCCGCCAAACGTCCTAATAAACCCGCTTTAGCTGTATGTGTATGAACGACATCTGGTTTTTCATCCATTAAAAGCTTTACAAGCTTATAAAAGGCTACGAAATCCCGCCAGACGTGAATGCTTCTTCCCAACTCCGGAATAAAAATATGGCGATATTTTTTTTGCCTATGAAGCAAATAGGACATATCCCCTTCTTGGGTATCCACACTCCCTGTAACTAAAATTGTTTCGTAAGTGGAAGATAAATATTCACTTAATAATACAACTTGGAGAGAAGGTCCTCCAATATTGAGGCGTGAAAATATTCGAACAACTTTAACTTTTTTCATTGGGAATAATTATCCCCCCATCGCTCCACCGAGCTGTTTTCCCGCTAATAAATGAAGGTGAAGATGGTAGACAGCTTGGCCCCCTTCTTGATTACAGTTAAAAACAGTCCGAAAACCTTTTTCTAAAACACCTTCTTTTTTAGCAATTTTATGCGCAGCTAAAAAAATAGGTTTTAAAATATCAATATTTTGTTCATTGAGACTTGCCAAAGAATCCAGATGCGTTCGAGGGACAATTAAAATATGAATCGGCGCCTTGGGATGAATATCTTTAAAGGCAACCACAGAAGCATCTTCATAGACTTTTTCGGAAGGGATCTTTCCTTCGATAATTTTACAAAATAAACAATTCTCTTTCACGAAGCCCTCCTTTCAATTCGAGCGCCTAATTTTTCAAGTTTTTGATCCAACTGTTCATAGCCTCGATCCAAATGATAGACCCGAGAAATCTCTGTTTTTCCTTGGGCCAAAAGACCTGCAATGACTAAGCATGCACTGGCTCTTAAATCCGTAGCCATCACTGGAGCCCCACTTAATGTTTTGACTCCTTCGATCATCGCGGAACGTCCATCAATCATAATATGAGCGCCCATACGTCTTAACTCAGCTACATGATTAAATCTATTTTCGAAAATACTCTCTGTCATTAGACTTGTTCCTTGAGCTTGGGTCATCAGAACCATCATTTGAGCCTGAAGATCCGTTGGAAATCCAGGATAGGGTTGCGTTTGCACATGCATTTTTTGAATAGCTCCATCTGATTCAACAAAAATAGAATTTTTAGTTGTTGAAATTTTAACCCCTGAAGACAGAAGCTTCTCTATGACGACATCCAAATGGTGAGGGTCACAGTTTTGAATCTCAACTTTTCCCCCAGTTGCGGCTACAGCCAATAACAACGTTCCTGCCTCAATTCGATCTTGCATCACAGAGTGCGACGTGCCTTTAAGCTCTCGAACTCCTTCAATAGTAATCGTATCTGTCCCTGCCCCTGTAATAAAAGCGCCCATTTTATTTAAAGCATTGGCCAAATCAATCACCTCAGGCTCTTTCGCTGCATTTTCTAAAACAGTCACTCCTCGAGCCAGCACCGCAGCCATCATAATATTTTCTGTTCCTGTAACGGTCGATGTATCAAAACAGATTTTTGCTCCTTTAAGCTCTTCGGCCTCGGCTATAACATAGCCTTTATCTAACGTAATTTTTGCTCCTAATTTTTCTAAAGCATCTAAATGAAGGTTAATAGGCCGCTCGCCAATCGCACACCCTCCAGGAAGAGAGACTTTCGCTTTCTTAAATCGAGCAACCAAAGGGCCTAAAACAAGAACAGAAGCCCTCATGGTATTAACAAGATCGTATGGGGCCTCTAAACATCGAACAGAATCTGAATTTAGACGAATGAGATCAGACTTTCTATCCACTTGCACACCTAAATGCGACAAGAGAGAAAGTATGGTTTCAATATCTTTTAAACGGGGAACATTAGAAATATCGCATGGGCCTGATGCTAAAAGAGCAGAAGCCAAAACGGGAAGCGCAGCATTTTTAGCCCCACTCATAGAAACTTGACCTTCTAAGCGATTGGGTCCCCAAATAACAATTTTATCCATACTGTACGACTAAAATCCTTTCCCGATGCTCGTAATCTTGAACAATCTCAAAGCTAGAAACACTTTTTTGCCTTTCCAAATACTCCTTTAGCATAGCTGACTGCAATGGAGCAATCTCAAGTACAACAAATCCATTAGGCATTAAAAACTTTGAGGCTAAATCTAGAATTTTAAGATGAAAATCTATCCCCTGTGCTCCCCCTTTAAAGGCTTCTGGAGGTTCAAATTCTCGAATGTGTGGTGCAAGTTTTCCCCATTCTTCTTCTGTAAGATAGGGAGGATTAGAAATAATCAAATGAAATTTTTGTTTGGAATCAAAGGCCGAAAAGAGGTCACTTTTTTGAAAATGAATTTGAGAAGAGACTCCATGAGTTTTGGCATTTTCCAGTGCATAGGATAAAGCTCGCTCCGAAATATCTCCTGCCCAAATATGACTTTGAGGTAACTCTTTAGCTAAAACAATTGCAAGAACTCCACTTCCAGTTCCAAGTTCTAAAATATGAAGAGATCCTTCGCTTCGCTCAGGATGACTGTTTTTATTTTTTAAAATTTTTAAAGCTTGTTCTACGAGACATTCTGTTTCAGGACGAGGGATCAAAACCCCAGGCCCCACTTTAAAATCCAAAGACCAAAACTCTTGTCGTCCTGTAAGATATTGTACAGGTTCATGCTTCACTCGTCTTTGAATCAAAAGCTTATATGCAGCTAATTCCTGAGGTCCTACTGAATGATCAAATTCAAGATAAAGATCAATTCTTTTTTTTCCTAAAACATGTGCTAACAAAATTTCGCTTTCAAGTCGTGGATTTGGAATTTCTTGTTTTTTAAAATGCTCGGTTGTCCATTCAATAAGCTTTAGTATCGTCCAATTCACTTGGCATCTTTCTTTACATCTTTTTGGGATTCTTCAAGATATAATTTTTGAAAATGCGCTTGAAGAGGAGGAATTAGATCTTCTAAGTGGCCTTCCAAAACAGCATCTAGATTATGAACGGTTAATCCAATTCGATGATCTGTAACCCTTGATTGGGGAAAGTTATACGTTCTAATTTTTTCAGAACGATCCCCACTTCCCATTTGGCTTTTTCTAGTTTCAGATCTTTCTTTCTCTAATTTTTGTTGCTCTAAATCATACAGCCTAGCTCTTAAAATTTTTAAGGCTTTGGCTTTGTTTTTATGCTGAGATTTTTCATCCTGGCAACTCACCACAAGACCTGAGGGAATATGAGTCAAGCGAACCGCAGAATCTGTCGTATTCACACTTTGCCCCCCAGGGCCTGAAGAACGAAAAACATCCGTTCGAATTTCTTCTGGTTTAATATCAATTTCAACTTCGTCAACTTCTGGCAATACAACCACAGAAACTGTGGACGTATGAATTCTGCCTTGCGCTTCTGTTTTAGGAACTCTTTGAACACGATGGACACCGCTTTCATATTTAAGCTGGCTGTACACTTTTTCTCCTGAAATCAGGGCAATAATTTCTCTTAAGCCTTTGACTCCACTCCAGCTTGTATTTAAGACTTCAAGCTTCCAGCCTTTAGATTCAGCAAATTTAGAATACATCCGAAAAAGATCCGCTGAAAAAAGCGAAGCTTCATCCCCTCCCGTGCCCGCTCGAACTTCTAAGAAAATATTCTTTTCATCATTGGGATCTTTTGGAAGAAGAAGAACTTCTAGTTTCTTTTCTAAAGGCTCTTTTTGAACGACTAAGACTTGAAGCTCTGCTTTGGCTAGAAGCTGCATCTCTTTATCTTTTTCTAATAACAATTGCTCATTGGAAGAAATCTCAGAAAGAAGTCTTTTATATTCTCTATAACATTCGATCACTTCTCGATAATCCGCTCTTTCTTTGGATAGTTTTTTAAATTCTTGAGAGTTTCCGAGAATCTTAGAATCTGAAAGGAGTGTCTCCAGCTCACAAAATCGCTTTTCGAGGGTCTCCAATTTTTTTAGATAGGATGCGTTCATGAACTATTAAGAGAAAGAAAGCTACTTTTTGGTCGTAGCTGTTTTAAGATTAGCGTATTTTTTCTGGAATCGATCAATACGGCCAGCAGAATCTATAAATTTTTGCTTGCCGGTGAAAAAGGGATGACAACTGGAACAAATTTCAACTCGAATGACATCTTTTGTCGCTCTGGTTTCAATCACACTTCCACAGTTACACATAATCTTTGCGGGCACGTAATTAGGATGTATACCTTTTTTCATATGTAATGGATTAGTTCTTTATCATCCTTTAAAAAGGATTTCAAGTATTCATCGAATCGATGAAATCTTTATTGGTCTTCGTCGCAGCAAGTTTGTCCAACAAGAAATCCATAGCATCTACCACATTCATAGGTTGAAGCACTTTTCTTAAAATCCACACGCGAGACAACGTATCTTTCTCTACTAAAAGTTCCTCTTTTCGAGCTCCAGATTTATTAATATCAATACATGGTAATACACGTTTTTCCATAAGTTTTCGCTCTAAATTAATCTCCATATTACCCGTACCTTTAAATTCCTCAAAAATAACCTCATCCATACGACTTCCTGTATCAATCAGAGCTGTAGCAATAATGGTAAGGCTACCGCCTCCTTCAATATTGCGTGCCGCACCAAAAAAGCGCTTGGGTTTATGAAGGGCATTGGAATCCACCCCACCAGATAGGATTTTTCCACTGGGCGGAACCACTTGGTTATAAGCTCTGGCAAGTCGGGTAATAGAATCTAGAAGAATCACAACGTCATTATTGTGCTCGACGAGTCTTTTAGCCTTTTCAATGACCATTTCTGCAACTTGAACGTGGCGCGTTGCAGGCTCATCAAAAGTAGAACTAATCACTTCTCCATCTACAGATCGCTCCATGTCTGTCACTTCTTCTGGACGCTCATCAATCAAAAGAACCATAAGCTTTATTTCTTTATGATTTTTTGTAATGGCATTTGCAATATTTTGAAGAAGGACTGTTTTTCCTGTCCGTGGAGGAGCCACAATAAGTCCCCGTTGGCCTTTTCCAATGGGCGTTAAAAGATTAATCACTCGCGTTGAAAAATTCTTGGGATCATATTCTATATTGATTAAATTATTAGGATAAAGAGGTGTTAAGTTATCAAAAAGAATTTTATCTCGAGCCACATCCGGATGTTCAAAGTTAATGGACTCAACTTTTAACAGAGCAAAATATCTTTCAGATTCTTTGGGAGGACGAATTTGTCCTGAAATGGTATCTCCCGTTCGAAGATTAAACTTTCGAATCTGAGAAGGAGAAACATAAATATCATCTGGGCCAGGAAGATAGTTATAATCTTCAGCACGCAAAAAACCAAATCCATCTGGCAAAATCTCTAAAACCCCATCCCCAAAAACAACTCCCGCACTGGCTGTATGGGCTTGTAAGAGAGAAAAGATGAGATCTTGCTTTCTCATCCCACTGGCTCCCTCAATATTAAATTTCTTAGCCAGTTGAGTCAGCTCACTAATTTTCATCTCTTTGAGTTCAGTTAGATGAAGAACGCCTGCTTTATTAGAAGAAGGGGCAGCAGGAGGAGGGGGTGTTTCTTTTACAGACTCTACTGCTATACTTTCTTTTTCAGAAGGCACTTGCTCATCTTTAGGCCCTCGCCTCTCATATTTTTTTGATGATGTCATAATTTTTTAGTGATTAATTTTTTTGGTCATTGTCTGGATTTTTTTACTTTTCTTTTTATTTACTTTCGATGTAACTCTGAATTTTGTCCTGACTGGTAGAGATAGTATGTACACAATCCCCATTTTTGTCAAGTTACATTTTGTTTTTTACAAATTGAGCAATGGCCAAAGACGCTGTAATCCCCGGACTTTCAATACCTATAAGGTTAAAAAAGCTAGGCAAATCTTCAGAAATAACAAAATCTTTTTCTTCTTTGTCTGAAAAAGATCTTAATTTAGGACGAATCCCACAGGTTTCATAAGTCAACATTTCAGGTGAAATTCCAGATAAATAGCGTTCTGTCGCTTCAAAAAATTTGAGTTTCTTTTCGGACTTGGCATGAAAGTCCTCCTTAGAGGAAGCAGGTTCACTATCCGGACCTAAAAAAGTGTCCCCTTGCATATTCATAGTTAAATGGATCCCCAATCCACTCGCCTGAGGTTTTCTTACAGGATAAACCAGAGGGTCTACTCTATATGGAAGTTTAATTTTAAAATAATCCCCTCTCCAGGGATAGATGGTATATTTTTGGATGCCCGCTAATTTAGCTACTTCATCTGCATATAATCCCGCTGCATTCATAACAATGTCACATCCCATCTCACCTCTCGTCGTATGAAGGATATAGCCTTCCTGATCCGTAATTTCTCGAACTTCACAATCAAAATGAAATTGTGCTGATTTTTTTATAGCTTCAACATAAAAGCTATGACAAAGACTAGACACATCCACAATGCCACTTTCCAAAGAATATAAAGCACTCACCCCTTGAATATGAGGACTCATTTTTTGAACTTCCTGTTGAACCAAAGGGATTAAGTGATTTTCTTTCACCCCACTCTGAAGAGCATTGCGATAGAGATCTTCAATCCAAGGCTCATCTTCCAATTGAGTCGCCACTACAAGCTTACCCGTTTTTTTGTATGGAACAGATTTTTGGACACACCAATGATATAAAAGTTCCCTTCCTTCCTGACACAACAGGGATTTCAGGGACTGCGGCGGATAATAAAGGCCTGCATGGATCACTCCACTATTTCGACTCGTGACTCCCTCACCAAAAGAATGATTTTTTTCAACCACATGGACATCCGTCCCCTCACTAGCCAATTCTTTGGCTAGTGCGCACCCTATAATTCCAGCTCCAATAATTACAATACTTTTCATAAAAAAATTTTATAGATTTTTCTTGAGATTTAAAATTGTCCTTTGAAGAGACTCTTCCCAAAAAGGCATTTTAAAATCTAACTCTGATTGAAGTCGAACAGAAGAAAGCTTGGAATAGGGGGGTCTTTTAGCTACCCTCTGAGCCTCTACTTCTTTAAGAACACGAATATACTGAGAAAAGTTTTCAATGTGGTTCATGGCAAAAATAGTTTTTCCAAACTCTACCCATGAACATTCTCCTTCGCAAGATAAGTGCACAATTCCTTTTATATCTTTTTCCAATAGTACCTTAATTCCTTGCGCTACATTTTTTACATCATTGGGGGTTCCAACACGATCTTCAATTAAGCGATACTGTGTAGAAATATTTTTATACGTAATGTCGTAAATCATCTGACTTGCAAAGTTTTTTCCATACTCTCCATAAAGCCATTGAACACGAACAATTAAAGATTCAGGCAGAAATCTTTTCGCACATTCCTCAGATTTTATTTTACTTTCTGCATAAATATTCAAAGGATTCACGCAGTCTGTTTCAATGTATGGGGTTGTTTTCTTACCATCAAACACATAATCCGTACTAATCTGAATGAGTTTTCCCCCTGTTTCTTCTAAAGGCAAGCAAAGGTTTTTGACGCCTTCAACGTTCACTTTTAAAGTTTCTTCTGGATGCTCTTCACAAGTGTCAACGTTCGAAAGCGCAGCACAATTAATAACAAAATCGGGATGCATTTTTTCGATCCACATGGCTACTTCTTTGCCAGAAGTTAAATCTAGCTCTGAATGAGTTGTCCCCTTCACAATATAAGAGGAGTCTTGTGACAATAACCGGGTAACTTCTGCACCCAAAAGCCCTTGAGCCCCCGTAACTAATACTTTTTTGGGGCGCACCATTAACTAAGCTTTCTCCACCAGGCTTCATGATTCTTGTACCATTCAATGAGGCTTGATAAATCATCGTCTAACTGAAATTTTGGTTTCCAACTTAGTTCTTTTTCTATTTTAGAAGGGTCAATGGCGTATCGGCGATCATGCCCTAATCGATCTTGAACCGAGCGAAGAAGTGTTTTAGGTCTACCCAAAAGACTCAAAATTTTATGCGCAATATATATATTTTTTCTTTCACATCGTGCTCCAACGTTATAAACCTCTCCCTCTTTTCCTTTTTCCAAAATAGCTAACAGCGCCAAGCAATGGTCTTGAACATGAATCCAGTCGCGCACATAAAGGCCATCTCCATATAAAGGGAGCTCCTGATTTTGAAGGGCACGAATAATAAATAAAGGGATAAGCTTCTCCGGATATTGATAGGGGCCATAGTTATTACTACAACGACTGATTAAAAGAGGAAGCTTATATGTTTTAAAATAAGAACGAACCAAAAGATCTGCCGAAGCTTTACTGGCCGCGTAAGGACTATTGGGTGCTAGAGAAGTATTTTCTGTAAAATATCCCCCTTCTTCTAAACTTCCATACACTTCATCTGTTGAAACTTGCACAAATCGTTTTATTTTATAGATTCTTGCAAGTTCTAAAAGCGAGTGTGTTCCTTGAATATTCGTATGAATAAAAGCACTAGAATCCTGGATAGAGCGATCCACATGGGATTCCGCAGCAAAGTTAATGATTGCATCCAGTTGAAATTTCTCAACGACATTCTTTGCTTTTTCAAAATCGGCAATATCTGCCTGAACAAAATGATATTTGGAAGAAGGTTGAATCTCTGAGAGATTCTCTAAATTGCCCGCATAGGTGAGCTTATCCATATTGAAAACTTCATAGGAAGGCCGTTCTTTAAGAATTGTTTTAACAAAACAAGAGCCAATAAATCCGGCTCCCCCTGTAACTAAAATTCTCATACGAGTTCTATTTTGGAGTTATCACCCACCATGAATTGATGATTTTTGATTCGTCTTTGATTTCCAAGAATTTCAACATGCTTTCCAATGAGGCTATCTGAAATACGATAATGAATATTTAAGATCTTACTCCCTTTGAGCACAATACTATGCTCAATTTCACTCTCTCGAATCTCGCAGTTTTCACTAATGGCCGTGAAAGGTCCCACATAGGAATTACTAATTTTCGTATTTTCTCCAATGATAAGAGGGCCTCGAAGGATACTATTGGTAACCTGCGCTCCTTTTTCAACAATAACTTTAAAATCAATCTTTGAATTTTCATCTACCTGACCCAAGATCTTTGTTTCAAACTCATCACACATCATCCGATTGGCTTCTAAGAGATCTTCTAATTTTCCTGTATCTTTCCACCATCCTTGAATGAGATGCGACTTCACTTCTAGATTTTGATCAATAAGCCATTGAATGGCATCTGTAATTTCGAGCTCCCCCCTGACTGAATAATCAATGGCTCTGGCCGCTTTAAAAATCGTAGAATCAAAAAGATATACTCCCGCCAAAACAAGATTGCTCTTAGGATTTTTGGGTTTTTCTACCAAACGAACAACTTTATTGTCCTCTAACTCTGCTACACCAAATTGTTGAGGATTGAGGACAGGAACCAAAAGAATTTGAGCCGTAGGCCTTTCTCGTTCAAATTTTAAAACAAATTCCTTTACTCCTCCTTTAATGACATTATCTCCCAAATACATAATAAAAGGAGAATCTTTAATAAAATCTTGGGCCGTCAAAACGGCATGTGCAAGTCCCAAAGGCTTAGGTTGTTCAATATAAGTAATTTTAACTTCCCATCGACTCCCATCTCCCACAGCCTTCTTAATTTCTTCTTTCGTATCCCCAACAATAATACCGATATCTGTAATTCCAGCTTCTTTAAGCGCTTCAATCCCATAAAAAAGGATCGGTTTATTGGCGACAGGCACCAGCTGCTTACTACTTGTATGCGTAATAGGACGAAGTCTCGTCCCATGTCCTCCACTTAAAATAAGTCCTTTCATAATCTTTTATCCAAAAAAAGTCTTTGCAATTTCGTATAGTTCTAAATCACATTTTTTAAGTTGTCCAACGGCATTTTTAAGAGGGATGTGGACAATTTTATTTCCTTGAAGCGCTGCCATGCATCCAAATTTCTTCCCTATAGCCATCTGAGTCGCAGCTATGCCAAACCGTGTGGCCAGAATTCGATCAAAAGCCGAAGGAGATCCCCCCCTTTGCACATGTCCTAAAATCGTCACACGTGCTTCACACTCCATTTCTTGGGTCAAAGCATAAGCCAACATTTTTCCAATGCTATCATCAACCCTTTTCCCCTTTGGAATCCCATAGAGCACTGCTCCTTCTGCTACCACAATAATAGAAAACGTTTTCCCTCTTTTGTAACGCTCTTTAATTTTTGAAACCACATCTCCAATGGTCACAGGAACTTCAGGAATCAAAATAAAATCTGCACCCCCTGCAATGCCAGCATACGTTGCAATCCAGCCCGTATCTCGTCCCATGACTTCTACAATCATCACCCGCTGATGAGATTCTGCCGTCGTATGAATACGATCAATGGCTTCTGTCGCAATGGAGACAGCTGTATCAAAACCAAAAGTTTGATCTGTGCCCATGAGATCATTATCAATTGTCTTTGGAATTGCAACTAACGGTAGTTTTTCTTTTTCATAGAGCTCTAACGTAGCCCTCAACGTTCCATCCCCTCCAACAACAATAAAAGCCTCTACCCCTAAATCTGATAAATTCTTTTGAATGCTCGCACTCCATTGTTTTTTTTCTAAAGGATTGGTTCTAGAAGATCCCAAGAATGTACCCCCTCTGGGTAAAATTCCTGAAACA
>JACPSU010000038.1 GCA_016193105.1 Deltaproteobacteria bacterium
AAATCTTAGTCAGGCTATCATAAAAGGCCATCGAGTAGAGCTTTGCATTATCAATGGCGACTGAAACCTGGTTGGAAAAAGCGGTAAATAATTTTAAATCTTCTTCATTAAAATCTTTTCCCTCTTTTTTATTAAGAGCTTCTAAGACCCCTACTGCCTTATTTCGACTGATGATCGGCACACACAAGACAGAACGAGTTTGAAAAGAAGTTTTTTGATCGACTGTTTTTAGAAAAAATTCAGACTTGGAGACATCATTTACAATGAGAGGCTTTCCTGTTTGCATGACATGACCTGCAATCCCTTGATCAGATCGAATCCGAATTTCCTTGATGTGCTCACTCCCCCCTTCTACTGTTGAAAAATAAAGCTCATTCGTGTTGGGATCTAAAAGCAAAAGAGAACTGGCCTCTGCCTCCATCACATCTTTAATAGCTTTCATAATAAGCTGCAGGAGCTTTTCTTCATCTAAAGTAGAGTTGATGAGCGCCAAGGTCTCCATCATTTTATACATCTTTTCAATAAGCATAGTTTTCCCTCTCACCTCCTTATCGGTTTTCCAAGCTCAACTCTGTAATTTTTATAAGCCCTGTTTAGACTTTTTCAGAATTTCTCAGAAATGCAAAAAGGATGACTATTAAAAATACAAGTAATATCAATGTGTTATAAAAATACCTCTTCCATAGAAATATGGCACACCCTTTGCTAACTCATGAGTCCACATGAAAAAACGGATTTTGTTCTTTACGTTTTTAGCCACTCTCACTCTCTTTCAAAATCTTTTGTTTTCTTATGAGTATCCCGTTCCACAAGATGAAGACATGATCATTTTGGTATTAAATCGCCCTCAAATGGAAGCCCTCTACTCACGCCAAAATTATTCTATAGCCGAATCTCCTAGGGGGGTCTGTTATGGTTTGGATCGAATAAACACGACTTTACTAACCAAAGTACAATTTCAACCTGGAGAAAAAGATTCAGAGGATACAATTGTTCTTAAACTTCTCATGGCCTTCTTAGGCATGCCTCAAATTATTTCTGGCTATAATGACCTGAAAAAAGCAATTGAAATTATCCAACTTAGTCAAGATCGCCTAGACATCGCAAACCAAGTTCTTTACAGGCGCAACCTTATTTTTAAACAGTCCGAACAAGTGGTCGTTCGTACCGAAGCACAAACTTTTGCAAAATATATTTCAAAAGGAGTTCCCCTTCATGTTGGAATTTATAACCTTAACTTTGGTGCCCATGCTCTAACGATTGTAGGACTCAAACAAAATATTCTCTACGATGTTCCCTTATCACAGTTTTATGTCCTAGATTCCAATCATCCCAATCAATTACAAATTTTATCTATCAATGAAAATGGACAATGGACGTATGCTCCATGGAGAATATTTAATGCTCAAAATGTCTCTCTCATGTGGAAAGAACCGTCCGATCTTGAAATTCAAGCTGCACAAGCTACTCTTCGTCCTCAATTTATTTTAGGAAAAACGGCGAACACACTTTTAACAACCATCCTTCATGGAAAACGTTTAGGAGGCCCCCGATGAAAAAAACGTATCTTCTCATTCTTTCACTTTTTATGACTGTAAGCCCTTTGCTTTATTCACAAAACGAGACTGAAGCCCCAAGCCTCAATTCATGTATTCAAACCCCATGGACAGATACGAAGCAGCTTATTGTTTAAGCTCCTTCAAAGGAAATGAAAAAGCTTTTGAAGCTCTTCTCTCTTCTCTTCACGACAAAGACTCTTGGGTTCGATTTGCAGTCCTGAATGCTTTAGAAGATCATGGCGATTCCAGAGCATATCCAAAAATTAAAAATCTTTTGTGGGGGAGTTATCATCCCAAATATATGGAAGAGTTTAATTTGTTTGAGGAAAATTTTGTAATTAGCGCCATTTTTAAGACGCTAGGAAAATTGGGTGAAAAAGAAGCCATTCGAGAAACTTTTAAATACTTTAAAAAACAACCCGACGAGCTTTCTACTGCTTGGATTTTGGGATGGGATGGAGTCAAAGACGCGGCTCAAGACGCACTCCTTGTTTTACTCAAAGATGCCTCTCAAGAAGAACTTCGCTCCTTATATGCAGAGTCCAAAGATCTTCTTTTGGCAGAACAAAAAACACCCCTTTTTGGAATTGAAGACAAATTTGCCAAACAGATGGCCACTGTATTTTTAAAATCCTCTGCTCAAGCTCCAGATGTTGCAGCTGAAGTTCTCTCAACCCTAGTCAATCAGTGGAGAAATACCTGGAGAAAAAAATTGGCAGAAAGCCTTCCTTCTCAGATCGTCACGCTCCAAGGAAAACTCGAAGATCAAGGAAAGTTTATAGGCCGACTCGGACAGTTGAGACTTGTCACAGATCAAGGTGAACTCATTAGCCAAGTTCATATGGATGTAGAGCGCTTATCCGAACTCGACACCTTACGCGGAAAAGAAGTGGTCGCCACAGGAACTCTTCAACACCGCCGTGGCCGCTCAAAACTCTATCCATTTGTTGAGGATGCCCATCCTTTATTCCTAGAGTTAACCACTATTCAAGAGATGGCTGTTGAACGTGAATAGATTTATTTTTTTGCGGGATTTCGTCTGGTCAGGATAAAAAAATAACTTCTAATTTTTAGGGTTCGCTTAAAAACTTGAGCGTCTCAATCACAGATGCATTTTTTGATGGAAGATACTGAATGGGATGGTCTGAAAAATTTTCTTTAAGACCCGTAAAAAACTCATCCGCCCAAGAAGGAGTTAAAACTCGAATACCTGTAAAATCAATTTCAAAGGATTCATTCTTTTTTAAACTTCCTACATAGGCCTTAAACGCCAAAAAAGCTTCCCACTTCCATATTTTTAGAATACTGTATCTATAAGAAAAAACTAGAAAAAAGTACGCCTTGCATGAGAAACTATTTGCTCTTCATTTTCCAACTTATTAAAGTATTTTGATGAGGCTAAAAATTGTTTCGGGAGGACAAACGGGGGTTGACCGAGCTGCATTAGATGCAGCCATAGAAGTAGGACTTCCTTATGACGGCATTATCCCCAAAAACCGCTTGGCTGAAGATGGCAAAGTTCCTGAAAAATATCAACTCACCGAATCTGATAATCTCACATATGAATATCGCACAGAACAAAACGTCATTCATTCCGATGCGACACTCATTTTAGGATATCTTCCCATGACGGGGGGAACTTCTCTCACCAATGACTTTTGCCACAAACACGCTAAGCCACATTTGTTCATAGACTTAAAACAACCTCATTCCGAACAAAAAATTTTAGATTGGCTCAAAAAGACACAGCCCAAAGTTCTAAACATCGCCGGCCCTAGAGAATCCAAATCTCTTGGAGTCTACAAAACAGCTAGAACTCTTTTAGAAAAAATCTTCTTTCATCTCCTCAAAGCCTAATTCAAACAGATATTCAATGCCCATCTTTTCTAATCTCTAAACTTAACTACTTTAGATTGGCTAATGTACTATCGTTTTGATTTGGTGACCTGAAGCGTTAACGACTTTTTTTCAGTCCCTTGTTCAAAATGATCCAAATTTTATTTTTCTGAATTCATAAATTCTTTACATTAAAT